>NZ_CP134994.1:0-300000 GCF_039372665.1 Buchnera aphidicola (Ceratovacuna keduensis)
ATGATAAAATTAATTAATTTTGATGTTATAGTAGTTGGTGGAGGTCATGCAGGAACAGAAGCTTCTATTGTTTCAGCAAAAAAAAATATGAGAACTTTATTGTTAACTCAAAATATTAATAAAATTGGTGAATTGTCTTGTAATCCATCTATAGGAGGTATAGGAAAAAGTCATTTAGTTAAAGAAATAGATGCACTAGGTGGTATTATGGCAAGAGTTGCTGATAGATCTTGTATACAATTTAGATATTTGAATACTAATAAAGGATTTGCTGTTAGATCAACCAGAATGCAAGTTGACAGATATTTTTATAAAAAGTATGTTCATAAATTTTTATTTAATAAAAAAAAATTGTTTATAATAGAATGTGAAGTTTCTAATTTAATTTTAAAAGATAATAAGGTAATAGGAGTAATCACACGTTTTGGAAATAAATTTTATTCTAAATCTGTTATTTTAACTACAGGAACATTTTTAAATGGTAAAATTTATTTGGGTAAAAAGTGTACTGTTGGTGGAAGAACTAATGATTTTTCTTCTATAAGTTTATCTTCAAATTTGAGAAAATTTCCTTTTAGATTTGGAAGATTAAAAACTGGAACTCCTCCTAGATTAGATTCTAGAACTATAAATTTTAATAAATTAGAAAAACAAAATAGTCATAAAATTAGGTCTAATTTTTCTTTTTTAAATGAAAAATATAATAGATTACCTCATATTCCATGTTATATAACATATACTAATGAATTAACTTTTGATATTATAAAAAATAATATTAAAAAAAGTGCTATGTATTCTGGAGTTATAAAAAGTTTAGGACCAAGATATTGCCCATCTATTGAAGATAAAATAATGAGATTTCCTCATAGAAAAAAACATCAAGTTTTTTTGGAACCTGAAGGAATAAACAGTTTTTATATTTATCCTAATGGAATTTCTACAAGTTTTTCTAAAGAAATTCAAAAAAAAATTTTATGTTCTATAAAAGGATTAGAAAATTCTAAAATATTAAATTTTGGATATGCTGTAGAATATGATTTTTTTGATCCCAGAGATTTAAAAAAAACTTTAGAAAGTATTTATATAGAAGGACTATTTTTTGCAGGTCAAATAAATGGTACTACAGGATATGAAGAAGCAGCTTCTCAAGGATTGTTAGCTGGAATTAATGCAGCTTTATATAGTTCTAATATTTCAGGTTGGTATCCAAAAAGAAATGTATCTTATTTAGGAGTTTTAGTAGATGATTTATGTGTAAAAGGAACTAGTGAGCCATATAGAATGTTTACATCTAGATCTGAGAATCGTCTTTTTTTAAGAGAAGATAATGCAGATATTAGATTAACAAAAATAGGAAGATCTTTAGGCACAATAAGTAATTTTAGATGGAAAAGATATTGTGAAAAAAAAAAAAATATAAAAGATGAAATCAAAAATTTGAAAAAATATAAATTATTTTTAAATTCTTTAGATGACATAATTTTAAGAAAAAAATTTGGAATTTTTTTAAAAAATAGTTTATCTTGTTATAACATTTTAAAAAGGCCTAATTTTGATATTGAAAATTTTAATTTTTTAAAAAATTTTAGTTTTAAATCTAATGATTTAGAAGCTATAAAACAGGTAGAAATAATTTCTAAATATGAAGGTTATATAAAAAGGCAAAATAAAGAAATTGAAAAAGTTGGTTTTTATGAAGATATTGTTTTACCTGAAAGATTTGATTATTCTAAGATAATAGGTTTATCTAAAGAAGTTATTTTTATTTTAAATAAATATAAACCATATTCTATTGGACAAGCATCTAGAATACAAGGAATTACTCCTGCAGCAATATCTATATTATTAATTAATATAAAAAAAAAGTTTATAAAATGTTAATTTTTATGATAGATTTTTTATAATGTTTTTATTTTTTTTAAAAATATATTAATAATTTAAATTTGTATAATATAAAAATAAGATATTTTTCAATAAAAGGTTTTCATTTAATGAATTTTACTTATATTTTTAATACTAAAGATTATATAAATCATCATTTAACACATTTACAAATAAATTTAAGAAATTTTTCTTTTATAAACAATAATGTAGTAAATGATTTTTGGGTTTTAAATATAGATTCTATTTTTTTTTCTAATTTTTTATGTATTTTATTTTTAATAACATTTTTTTTAATTTCTAAAAAATTTAGTTTTAGAAATCCAGGAAATGTTCAATCTATAATAGAAATTATAATAATTTTTATAGATAAAAATGTAAAAAAAATAATTAATAAAAATAATATTTATATTTCTTCTTTATCTTTAACTATATTTGTTTGGATATTTTTAATGAATTTGATGGACATTATACCTGTAGATTTTGTTCCATATATTGCTAAAACATTTTTTAATTTAAATAATATAAAGTGTGTTCCATCTTCTGATATAAATATTACTTTTTCTATGGCTATTAGTGTATTTTTGTTAATAATATTTTATAGTATAAAATATAAAGGAATAAAAAATTTTTTTTTAGATTTTTTTTTACATCCATTTTCTAATCCATTTTTATTTATATTTAATTTTATATTAGAAATAATAAGTTTATTTTCTAAAATTGTATCATTAAGCTTAAGATTGTTTGGAAATATTTATTCTGGAGAAATTATATTTATATTAATATCTTGTATTATTCCTTGGTGGATACAGTGGATATTATATGTTCCATTAGCTATTTTTCATATTTTAATAATGTTTTTACAAGCTTTTCTTTTTATGACATTGTCAATTGTATATTTATCTATGGCAATTAAAAAATAAATTTTATTTAAAATTTTTTAAAAAATTAGAGGTAATTAAAATGTCTCATATTAATATAGAAATGTTATATATTGCTTCAGCTATTATGTTAGGTTTATCATCTATAGGTGCTGCTATTGGAATAGGAATATTGGGTAGTAAGTTTTTAGAAGGTGCATCTAGACAACCAGATTTAATTCCAACTTTAAGAACACAATTTTTTATTATTATGGGTTTAGTAGATGCTGTTCCTATGATAGTAGTTGGAATTAGTTTATATATTTTATTTGCTGTAATATAGATTTTTTGTTTTTTATAAAATTGTTAATATGTATTTTTATTTTTTTATTTAAAAAAAAATTATTATGGAAAAAAGTAGATGAATATTAATGCAACTATTTTAGGTCAAATTATATCTTTCTTTTTATTTGTATTTTTTTGTTCTAGATATATATGGCCTAATATAACAAAAGCTATAAGAGATAGAAAAAAAGAAGTTTCTTTATCTTTTAAAATTGCAAATGATGCAAAATTAGAATCTATTAAGATAAAAAAAGAAGCTATAGAAAAAATAAATTTAGCTAAAAAAACTGCTAAAGATATAATAAAAAATGCAAAATATGATAGAAATATAATTTTACAGGCTGCTATTTTAAATGCAGAACAGAAAAGAAAAACTATAATATCTGAAGGTAAAAAAAAATTAAATTTAAAAAAAAATATTGTATTTGAAGATTTAAAAAATGAAACTTGTAATTTATCTATTTTTGTAGCTAAAAAAATATTAAAAGAATATATAAAAAAAAATGATATAGATAAAATTTTTGAAAAATAATTTTTTTTATATTTAATAAAATTTTGGAGAATATTATATAAAGTATGATTGCGAAAACATTATCTAGGCCATATGCAAAGGCAGCGTTTAATTTTTCTAAAAAAAATTTTGTTATTTATAAATGGTATAATATGTTAAATTTTTGTAGTAAATTATACTGTCATAATAGTATGAAAAGTGTTATTAATTGTAATTTTGAAAAAAAAAAATTTGAAAAATTTTTTATGAAAATTTGTAAGTATGACATAGATTTAAATTTTAATAATTTTATAAAAATATTAGTTGAAGATAATAAATTATATTTGTTAAAAGATATTAAAAATATGTTTTATTATTATTGGAAAATTAGAAATAGAATTATTGATGTTATAATATATTCAAGTAAAAAATTATCTAAAAAATTTATTAGTAATGTACTTAATATAATTAAAAAAAAATTTTCTAAAAAAATATTTTTGAAGAATATTTTAGATAAATCTATAATTTATGGTTTTATAATAAAAATAGATGACAAAATATTTGATAATAGTTTTAATTATCATTTGTATAAATTAAGAAAATATATGTTAAATGTATTTTAGAGGTATAATAAAGATGCATTTTAATTCACAAGCTATAAGTAATATTATAGAAAAAAGAATATCTAAATTTAAAATTTTTAGTGAAAGTTATAGTAAAGGAAAAATAATTTCTGTAGTTGATGGAATTATTAAAATAGTTGGAATATCTGATGTTATGTTAGGAGAAGTATTATTGTTGGAAAATGATAAATTTGCAATTGCTCTAAATTTAGAAAGAGATTGTGTTGGAGCTGTTGTTTTAGGTGAATATACAAATTTATATGAAGGCATGACAGTAAAATGTACTGGGAAATTTTTAGAAATACCAGTTGGAAATGGTTTATTAGGTAGAATATTAAATAGTTTAGGAGAGCCTATAGATGGTAAAGGAAAATTAAATTTTGTTAAGTATTCTCCTATAGAATCTGAAGCTCCTGATGTTATATCTAGATCTCAAGTTAATGAGCCTATACAAACTGGTTGTAAAGCAATAGATTCTATGATACCTATTGGAAAAGGACAAAGAGAGCTTATAATAGGAGATAGACAAACTGGTAAGACTACAATAGCTATAGATATTATTATAAATCAAAAGAAAACTGGTGTAAAATGTATATATGTATCTATAGGTCAAAAAATGTCTACTATATTAAATATTGTAAAAATTTTAGAAGAAAAAGATGTTTTAGAAAATACTATAATAGTAGTTGCTTCATCTTCTGATTCTGCTTCTCTTCAATATTTATCTCCATATTCTGGATGTACTATGGGTGAATTTTTTAGAGATAGAGGTGAAGATGCTTTAATAATATATGACGATTTATCTAAACATGCTATTTCATATAGACAAATATCTCTTTTATTAAAAAGACCTCCTGGAAGAGAAGCATTTCCTGGAGATATTTTTTATTTACATGCTAAATTATTAGAAAGATCGTCTAAAGTAAATAAAGAATATGTTTTTAACAAAACTGAAGGAATTGTAAAAAATAATACTGGTTCTTTAACTGCTTTTCCAATTGTAGAAACACAAGAAGGTGATGTTTCTTCTTTTATACCTACAAATATTATTTCTATTACTGATGGTCAAATTTTTTTAGAATCTAATTTATTTAATTCTGGAATTATTCCAGCAATAAATCCAGGAATTTCTGTTTCTCGTGTTGGAGGGACCGCTCAAACTAATATAATGAAAAAATTTTCTTCTAAGATAAGAACTTCTTTAGCTCAATATAGAGAATTATCTTCTTTTTCTAAATTTTCTTCTGATTTAGATGATATGACTAAAAATAGTCTTTTACATGGAAGAAAATTAATTGAACTTTTTAAACAATCTAAGAATAAGCCTTTAAGCATAGCAGAACAATCTTTATTATTATTTAGTTCAGAAAATGGTTTTTTAAATAATATTCCTTTAAAAAAAATTAATATATATGAAAAATTATTATTAGAATTTTTTAATAAAAATTTTTTAAGTTTAATAAATGAGATTAATACATGTGGTTTATATAATAGTTTTGTAAAAAATCAATTTTTTAAAATAATAGAAAGTTTTAATTTAAAAAAATTTTTTTAAAATTTTTAGGAAAATTTTATGTTGTCTATTAAAGAAATAAGAAATAAAATTTTTAGTACTAAAAGTACTAATAAAATAACTAAAACCATGGAAATGATATCTATATCTAAAATGAAAAAGATAAAAATTAAAATGGATAATAGTTTTTCATATCAAAAATCTATTTTAAGAGTTGTAAATAATGTAATTTCTAGTTCTTTGTATTCTAATAATTCATATTTAATTAATAAAGATAAAATAGATACTATTTGTATAATAGTAGTTTCTACTAATAAAGGTTTATGTGGAAGTTTAAATTCTAATTTATTTAGAAAAATATTAAAAAATATGAATAAATATTCTAATAAATTTATAAAATTAATTATTATAGGTCAAAAAGGAATAAATTTTTTTAAATCTCATTATAATAATTTTATTATAAAAAATTTTGTACTTTCAGAATTTTCATTTTTTGATAGTGTTTTAAAAATTTTAAAATATGTAATATATTTATATGAAAATAAAAAAGTTCAAAAATTTTTTTTAGCTAGTAATGAATCTAAAGGTTCTAAAAATTTTGTTCCTAAATTTTTTCAATTATTACCTATTTATAATAAATCTAAACATAAAAATATTTATAAAAAATTTTTTTGGAATTATATTTATGAACCAGATAATGAAATTTTATTGAATATATTGTTTAAAAAATATTTAGAATCTACTATATATTGTAATATTTTAGAAAATTTATATTGCGAACATGTTTCTAGATTTTTTTCTATGAAACAAGCTTATGATAATAGTGAAAATATAATAAAAAATTTAAGATTATCATATAATAAATGCCGTCAATCTAATGTTACTAAAGAACTTATAGAAATAGTATCTGGATGTTCAGAAATTTTATAAGTATTATTTTAAAACATTTATAAAGGTTTTAATAAAATATGAACGTTGGAAAAATTGTTCAAATTATTGGAGATATAATAGACGTAGAGTTTTCTAAAAATAAAATTCCAAAAATTTTTAATCAATTAAAAATTAAAAATAATGATAAAGACATTTTTTTAGAAGTTCAACAACATATAGGTGGTGGAATAGTAAGAACTATTTCTATGGGATGTTCTAATGGATTAAAAAGAGGTTTAAAAGTAAAGGACTTAGGTCATGGAATTAAAATTCCAGTTGGAAAATCTGTTCTTGGAAGAATTTTAAATGTATTAGGAAATCCAATTGATAAAAAAGGAAAAATAAAAAAATTTAATAAAGAAAAAAAAATAGAATATCGTGAAATACATAGATCTCCTCCAAACTATTTATCAAGACCTATTAATGATAAGATTTTAGAAACTGGAATAAAAGTTATAGATTTAATATGTCCTTTTTTAAAAGGTGGAAAGGTAGGTTTATTTGGAGGAGCAGGAGTAGGAAAAACTGTTAATATGATGGAATTAATAAGAAATATTTCAAAGGAACATTCAGGATATTCTGTTTTTACTGGAGTTGGAGAAAGAACTAGAGAAGGAAATGATTTTTATAATGAGATGAAGGTGTCTAATGTATTAAATAAAGTAGTTTTAGTATATGGTCAAATGAATGAACCTCCTGGCAACAGATTAAGAGTTGCTTTTACTGGTCTTACATTAGCTGAAAAATTTAGAGATGAAGGTAAAGATGTTTTATTATTTATAGATAATATATATCGTTATACATTAGCTGGAACTGAAGTGTCTTCACTTTTAGGTAGAATTCCTTCTGCTGTAGGTTATCAACCTACTTTATCTGAAGAAATGGGTATTTTACAAGAAAGAATAACTTCTACAGATAATGGATCTATAACTTCTATACAAGCTGTATATGTACCTGCTGATGATTTAACTGATCCTTCTACAACTACTACTTTTTCTCATTTAGATTCTACAGTTACATTAAGTAGAGATATATCATCTTTAGGTATTTATCCTGCAGTTGATCCACTTATGTCTACTAGTAGACAATTAGATCCTGATATAGTTGGAATAGATCATTATAATACAGCTAGAAAAACTCAAAAAGTTTTACAAAAATATAAAGAATTAAGAGACATTATTTCTATATTAGGTATGGATGAATTATCAGAAAAAGATAAACTTTTAGTATTTAGAGCTAGAAAAATAGAAAAATTTTTATCTCAACCTTTTTTTGTTGCAGAAACTTTTACTGGGTTTCCTGGAAAATATGTAAGTTTAAAAGATACTATTAATGGTTTTAAAAAAATTCTTTCTGGAGAATTAGACAATTTTCCTGAACAATCTTTTTATATGGTAGGAAAAATAGAAGAAGTGTTTGACAAAAATAAAAATATAAAATATTAGTTTTGACTATTTTGTGAGATTTTTATGACTTTTTTTCTAAATGTTGTAAGCAAAGAAAAAAAAATGTTTTCTAAAAATGTAATTAAAATTTATATTACAGGTTCAGAAGGTCAATTATGTATATATTCTGGTCATTCTCAATTGTTGACTTGCATAAAACCCGGGCCATTATATATATTAGATGAAAAAAAAATAGAAATTTTTTTTTATTTATCACAAGGTATTTTAGAAATACAACCTAAATTTGTTACAGTTTTATCTGATGTTGCTATTTCAGCATCTGAAACTAGTATAAAAAGTTTATTAAAAAATAAAAAAAAATATAAAAAAATTATTAGTTCTAACATTTTTTATAAAAATGAAACTTAATATTTTAATATTTTTATTTTAATAAAAATTAAAATAATTTAAATATTTTCTTTAAAAAAAATAAAAATATTATAAAATATTAAAAATTTTAAATGTTAAAATAAATTTTTTTTATTTTATTAAGCGGCGGGGTATTTAAAATTCCTGCCGCGAAATTTTTTGTTTTTAAAAATCTATATTTTCTGCTTTTAAAGAATTTTTTTCTATAAAATTTTTTCTTAATTTTACAGAATCACCCATTAAAATTTTAAATAATTTATTAGCTTTTTTACTATCTTTTATTGATATTTTTAGCATTCTTCTTGTTTTTGGATTCATAGTTGTTTTCCAAAGTTGATTAGGATTCATTTCTCCTAAACCTTTATATCTTTGTATAGTTATTTTTTTTTGTGAATCTTTTATTAATTTTTTTAACATACTTTTTAAGTCAGAAAATTTATATAACACATTATTTTTTAATATAAATGTTTTTAAATTAATTAATTTATTAATTTTTTTACTAATTTTTTTAATTTCATAATATTCTTTTTTTTTTAAAATATTTTTTGTGATTTTTATTATATATTTTTTTCCATATACATATTTTTTTATTTTTATTGAAAAATTTTTATTTTTATTATTATTTTTTAATTTATATTTATATAATGTATTATTATGTGACGTTTTTTTTAAATCATATATTAAATTTTTCATCCATTTTTTCATTTTTATTTTATTTTTAAAAGAAAAATGTATTGGATATTTTATTAATTGATTAAATAAAAATATAAAAATTTTATTTTTTTTATTTTTAACTTTCTTTTTAAGTTTTATATAATTAAAAATTATTTTATGTAATTTTTTTATATTTATTTTTTTTTTTGTAGGAAATGATGAGTACATTTTACAATTTTCTAAAGCATTTTTTATTTGAAAATTGTTTAACATTTTTTCATCTTTTATAAATATTTCTTTTTTTCTGTATTTTATTTTATATAAAGGAGGTTGAGCAATGAAAACATGACCATTTTGTATTATTTCCGGCATTTGTCTATAAAAAAATGTTAGAAGTAATGTTCTAATATGTGATCCATCTATATCAGCATCTGTCATTATTATTATATTGTGATATCTTAACTTATTTATAGAAAAAGAATTATCTATTATTCCACACCCTAATGCTGTTATTAAATTTGTAACTTCTTCTGAAGATAACATTTTTTCAAATTTAGATTTTTCTACATTTAATATTTTTCCTTTTAATGGTAATATTGCTTGATTTTTTCTATTTCTTCCTTGTTTTGCGGAACCTCCTGCTGAATCACCTTCTACTAAATATATTTCTGATAACTTTGGATTTTTTTCTTGACAGTCAGACAATTTTCCTGGTATTGAACAAGTATCTAAAGTATTTTTTTTTCTAGTTATTTCTCTAGCTTTTTTAGCAGCTTCTCTTGTTTTTATAGCATGTATTATTTTTCCTATTATTATTTTAGAATCATTTGGATTTTCTAATAAATATTCACTAAAATTTTCGTTTACAGATGATTCTATAAAAGATTTTATTTCTGAAGAAACCAATTTATCTTTTGTTTGAGAAGAAAATTTTGGATTTGACATATATACTAAAATTACTGCTCTTAGACCTTCTCTAGTATCATTTCCAGTAGCTATAATTTTATTTTTTTTATTAATATAATATTTTTCTATATAATTATTTATAGTTCTAGTTATAGCAGATTTAAATCCAGCTAGATGAGTTCCTCCATCTTTTTGTTTTATATTGTTAGTAAAACATAATATTTTTTCTGAAAATTTATTATTCCATTGCATTGATACTTCTACTTTTATATTTTTTTTTCTTTTAAAAAAATAAAATATTTTATTATGTATTGGTTTTTTTTTTTTATTTAAAAATTTTATAAAATTTTTTATATTTCCTTTATTATAAAATTTTTTAATAATATTTTTTTTTTCATATTCTAAAAATATTGATATACCAGAGTTTAAAAAAGAAAGTTCTTTTAATCTTTTTGATAAAATTTCATAATTAAATTTTTTTATATTAGTGAATATTTTTTCATTTGGAAAAAATCTTATTTTTGTTCCTGTTTTATTACTATTTTTTATTTTTTTTAGTTTTGTTATTGGATTTCCATAATTATATATTTGTTTAAATTTTTTTCCTTCTCTATATATTGTTAAATATAATTTTTTTGATAATGCATTTACTACAGATATTCCTACTCCATGTAATCCTCCTGAGATTTTATAAGAATCTAAATCGAATTTTCCTCCTGCATGTAATATTGTCATTATAACTTCTGCTGCAGGTTTTCCTTCCTCTTTATGTATGTCTATAGGCATTCCTCTTCCATTGTCTTTTATTGAAATTGAATTATCTAAATACATTTTTATGAATATTTTATCACAATAACCAGATAAAGCTTCATCTATTGAATTGTCAACTACTTCAAATACCATATGATGAAGACCAGTTCCATCATCTGTATTTCCTATATACATATTTGGTCTTTTTTTAACAGCATCTAATCCTTTTAATACTTTTATGTTAGATGAATCATAAGAGTTAAACATTATTTTTCTCTTTTTAATTTATAAACAATTTTATTTTATATTAATTAATATTTTCTAAAATATTAATGGCATTATCATATAAATATTTGACATATCATTTTTATCTTGTATTTGTATTGTTGAAATATTTTTATTTAATAATAAACATATTGTTTTGCTAATAATATTTTGCAATATATTTAAAAAATATTTTATATTTAAATTGAATTTAATAATAATATTATTATTTCTTTTTATTAATATTTTTTCTTTTGCTGTTTCATATTCTTCATTTTGAGAACTAATTTTCATAATATTTTTTTTTATATAAAATTTTGCTCCATAAAAAGATGTATCTGAAAGAATAAAAATTCTGTTTAGACTTTTTTTTAAAGTGTATAATTCTATTTCTATTTTTGTTTCTGGTTTTTTTATTATTAAATTTTTATAATTAGGAAAATTTCCATCTATTAATTTTGTAGTAAAAATTATTTTTTTTGTATATATTCTCAAATTGTAATTATTTATTAATATATTTATTTTTTCTTCATTTTTATTTAATAATTTTAATAATTCCAATACTCCTGTTTTAGATATTATAATAGAATTGTTTATTAAATTTTTATTTTTTAAAAATATTGTAGATATTGCCATTTTATATCCATCTGTTGCAACTGATTGTATAAAATTTTTTTTTAATATAACAAATAATCCATTTAGATAATATCTAGCATCATTTCTTGCCATACAAAAATATGAATTTTCAATTATTTTTTTTAAATTTTTTTGTTTAATAACATATTTACAATATTTTTTAAATGAACTAAATTTTGGATATTCCAAAGATGATAATGTAGATAATTTAAATTTAATTTTTTTTATTTTAACTATCATAAAATTTTTTTTTAAATATATTAAAATATCTATATTTTTTGAAAAGCTTCTACATATATTAAATAATTTTTTTCCAGATACTGTAATTTCTCCAGAAGAAAATTCATGTTTTACATATGTTTTTGTTATTAATTCTGTTTCTAAGTTATTAGATGTTAAAAGAATTTTTTTTTTTTTTAATTTTATCAAAATGTTTTCTAATATTGGATTATTTAAATTTTTTGATAATACTACATTCAATTTTTTTAACATTTTTAACATTTTTTTTTGTTCAATTATAAATTTCATAATATTTTTTTATATAAAAATTTAAATATATTAATATAATAAATAATATATATTTTTTTAGTATTAATGTAATATTTTAATCATTTTTTAATTAAATTATAATTTTTTATTTTTTTTTTATAAAATATATTTTTTAACAAAAAATATATTTTTTTTAAATGAAAATTTTTAATATTTTAAAATTGAGTTATAATATTTTAAAAAATATTTATTTTTAGAGTATTTTATTTTATGAAAAGAACTTATCAGCCATCAATATTGAAAAGAAATAGATCTCATGGTTTTAGACATAGAATGTCTACTAAAAATGGAAGACATATTTTAAATAGAAGAAGATTAAAATGTAGATCTAAGTTAACTGTTTCTTCGGAATAAAATTTATAAAATGAAAAAAAATTTTTTTTTTAAAAAAAAATATAGATTATTAAAAAATCATCAATTTTATTTTGTTTTTGAAAAACCTCATAAGGTTTTTAATAATAAATTTTTAATTTTTAGTAGGGAAAATTTTTATAAATATCCTAGACTTGGAATAAGAATATCTACTAAATTTATAAAATTTTCTTATAAAAGAAATATTATAAAAAGAATAATAAGAGAAAGTTTTAGAAAAAATATAAAAAAATTATTTTATATGGATTTTATTGTTATGGTAAAAAAAAATATTTCTATATTTAAAAATTTTTATTTATTTAATTCTTTACAAAATTTATGGGAAAGACATTTTAATTTTTATTGAGTATTATAAATATTTCTTATAATTACATATTATATTAATATTTTTATAATATTTATTAATAGTTTATATAAATATGTCAGAACTATATTTATGTTTTTAAAAATATATAAATATTTTAGAAAAAATATTAAAAAGAGAGAATAAAAATGTATTGGATTAAGAATATATTTATATTGGTTTTTTTATTTATATTAGGGTTTTTTGTATATAAATTTAATAATACAAATTTTTTTCATAATTCTTTTTATAAAGAAAAACATAATAATATAAATTTAGAAAAAAGTTCTAATACTTTTAATAATAAAGACATAGTTATGGTTAAAACTGATACTTTTAAAATATTAATAGATAAAAGTTCAGGAAATATAGTTGAAGCAAATTTGTTGAAATATAAAAAAAATGTTAATAAACCAGATCCACTGTGTTTGTTAAAATCAAAAAATAATTTTTTATATCAAGCTAATAGTGGAATATTAGGTTTAGAAAAATATAATTTTTATTATGATAATGAATATAATAAAAAAAATATTTTTGAACTTTCTAAAAATGAAAATAATTTATTAATTAATATGAAATGGAAGTCTAATGATGGAATATCATATATAAAAACTTTTTCTTTTGAAAGAGGAAAACATTTTGTTAAAATAAAATATAATATAATTAATGATTCTAATAAAAATTTAGATATTTCTATGTATGGAAATTTGAACCAAAGCATAAATATTGAAAAAGAAAATAAAAATTATGGTTTTGGTATGAAAACTTTTAGAGGTGCAGCTTATTCTAATAGTAAAAAAAAATATAGTAAAATTAATTTTGATGATATAGAAAATAAAAATTATATTTCTGATTATTCTAATAAAAATAAATGGATAGCTATGGTACAACCATATTTTGTGTCTGCTTGGATACCTGACAATTCTTTAAAAAATAAAATGTTTGTTGATAAAATTAATGTTAGAGATGTTTCTGTAGGTTATATAACTGAAAAATTTAAAATAAATTCTTATCAAAATAAATTTTTTTTTTCTAAATTATGGTTAGGTCCTAAAGTTAAAAAAGAAATGTTAGAAGTTTCAGATAGTTTATATTTTACAATAGATTATGGATTTTTATGGTTTTTATCTCAACCATTATTTAAATTATTATATTATTTACATAGCTTTTTAAAAAATTGGGGAATATCTATAATAGCTATAACTTGCATAATAAAATTAATTATGTATCCAATTTCTAAATTTCAATATTATCAAATTGCAAAAATGAAAGAAATTCAAAGTGAAATAAATATTATAAAAAAAAGACATAAAAATAATAAAAATATGTTAAATAAAGAAATAATAGATTTGTATAAAAAAAATAATATTAATCCAATAGGAAGCTTTTTACCTTTAATAATACAAATGCCAATATTTCTATCTTTATATTATGTTATTATAGAATCTGTTGAATTAAGACATTCTCCATTTATATTATGGATAAATGATTTGTCTGATAAAGATCCTTTTTTTATATTACCTATATTAATGGGAATTACTACATTTTTGTTACAAAATGATTCTAAAAATGATGATAATAATGAAAATTTTCAAAAAAAAATAATTAATATTATGCCTGTATTTTTTACTATATTTTTTTTATGGTTCCCTTCTGGATTAGTTTTATATTATATAGTTAGTAATATATTAACAATAATACAACAAAAAATAGTTTATAATAAATTTAAAATATAAATATATTTTTTTTTAATAAAAATATATTTTTTTTTGGAAAAATTTTTAATTATATGTATATTAAAGACACTATAGTTGCATTAGCTACTCCTTATGGAGTATCAGGAGTTTCTATATTAAGAATTTCTGGAAAAAAAGTTAAAGAAATATGTAAAAAAATTCTTAAAAAAATTCCTAAATCTAGATATGCAAACTATTTAGATTTTTTTAATATTTTAGATAAAAAAATCATAGATAAGGGCATAGCAATAATATATAAAAAACCAAATTCCTTTACTGGTGAAGACATTTTAGAACTTCATTGTCATGGTAGTCCTGTTTTAATTGATATTTTATTAAAAAATATTTTATCAATAAGAGATGTTAGAATTGCAAATAATGGAGAATTTTCTCAAAGAGCTTTTTTTAATAATAAAATTGATTTGTTACAAGCTGAAGGAATAGATGATTTAATAAATTCAAATTCTGAAAAAATGTTACTTTCTTCTTTAAATTCTATTAAGGGAAAATATTCTTCTTATATAAAAAAATTATCTAATAATATAATAAAAATAATAACAAATATTGAAATTATTTTAAATTCTGAAGAAGAATATAATGTTTTTATAAATAAGTTATTTTTAAAGAAAATAGATAATATAATAAAAAATTTTAAAAATGCAATAAAAAATATAGAAAGAAATATTGTTTTTAAAGAAGGAATAAAAATAGTTATATCAGGAATTCCTAATTCTGGAAAATCAAGTCTTTTTAATTCTATATTATCTAGTGATAGATCAATAGTTACAGAATTTAGTGGTACTACAAGAGACGTTTTAACAGAAAATTTTTCTTTTGATGGTATAAATTTAAGTATTTCTGATACAGCTGGAATAAAAAAATCTAATGATAAAATAGAAAAAATTGGAATTTTAAAAGCTTGGAGAGAAATAAAAAAATCTAATTGTGTATTATTAGTTACTGATTGTAATGATATAAAAAAATTAAAAAAAAATATTTATAATAAAAATATAATAAAATATTTAGAATCAAATAATATATATTATATTGTAATTTTTAATAAATGTGATATAAATAATGTTTCTCCTAATATAAAAATTTATAAAAAAATTGCTTATATTAATTTATCTGCTAAAAAAAATATTGGAATAAATTTATTGTTAAAGTTTATTAAAGAAAAATTATTATTTAAAAATTTTTCTGAAAATATTTTTTTATGTAGAAACAGACATTTAGATTTGATAAAGAAATCTTTATATAAACTTAAACGTTCAAAAAAAACTTTTATTAAATTTAATAATTTAGAGATTTTGTCTGAAGATTTAATAAAATCTAAAAAATTTTTAGATTGTATAGTAGGAAAATTTTATACAGATGATTTATTAAAATCTATATTTTCTAATTTTTGTTTTGGAAAATAATTTTTATATAATGAAATTATTATGCCCGAAGGCGGAATCGAACCACCGACACGGGGATTTTCAGTCCACTGCTCTACCGACTGAGCTATTCGGGCAATTAAAATTTAATTATTTGCAATAAAATTATAAAAGTCAACTTATTTTTTTATTTTTTAATTTTTTTATATAAAATTCATTAAAAAAATATATTTATAAAATATAAATTTTTACTTGAAAGTACATGATATAATACATATATATAATTTTAAGAAATAAAAAAAATGTTTATAATATTTTAAAGATAATATTTTTATTATTAATAAGGTGTTAGTAAAATGAAAATTCGTCCATTACACGATCGTGTTATAGTTGAAAGAAAAAAAAGAGAATCTAAATCTGCCGGAGGAATAGTATTAACAGGTTCTGCTGCAGGAAAATCTTCTAGAGGAACAGTAATATCTGTAGGTAAGGGTCGTATTTTAGATAATGGGAAAATAAAACCTTTAGACGTAAAAATAGGTGATATAGTTATTTTTAATGAAGGTTATGGAGCTAAAACAGAAAAAATTGATGATAAGGAAGTTTTGATTTTAAATGAAAGTGATATACTTGCTATAATAGAATAGAATTATTTAATAAAAAATTTAAAGATAATTATTTTTTTTTAATAAAATTATTAAAAGGAAAATTTATATATGGCAGCTAAAGATGTAAAATTTGGTAATGAAGCTAGAATAAAAATGTTAAACGGTGTAAATATATTAGCTGATGCAGTTAAAGTTACATTAGGTCCAAAAGGAAGAAATGTAGTTTTAGATAAATCATTTGGAGCTCCAAGTATAACTAAAGATGGTGTATCTGTAGCTAGAGAAATTGAGTTAGAAGATAAATTTGAAAATATGGGTGCTCAAATGGTGAAGGAAGTAGCATCAAAAGCTAATGATGCGGCTGGTGATGGTACTACTACAGCTACTTTACTAGCTCAAGCAATAGTAAATGAAGGATTAAAAGCTGTAGCTTCTGGAATGAATCCTATGGATTTAAAAAGAGGAATAGATAAAGCTGTAATAAATGCTGTTAATGAATTAAGAAAATTATCTGTTCCTTGTTCTAATTCTAAAGCTATTACTCAGGTTGGTACAATATCTGCTAATGCTGATGAAAAGGTAGGTTCTCTAATTTCTGAAGCTATGGAAAAAGTAGGAAATGATGGAGTAATAACTGTAGAAGAAGGGACAGGACTACAAAATGAATTAGAAGTTGTAAAAGGAATGCAGTTTGATAGAGGATATTTATCTCCTTATTTTATAAATAAACCTGAATCAGGAATAGTAGAATTAGAAAATCCTTATATATTAATGGTAGATAAAAAAATTTCTAACATTAGAGAATTATTATCTATATTAGAATCTATAGCAAAGTCTGGAAAACCATTATTAATTATATCAGAAGATTTAGAAGGAGAAGCTTTAGCTACTTTAGTTGTAAATTCTATGAGAGGAATAGTAAAAATTGCTGCAGTAAAAGCTCCAGGTTTTGGAGATAGAAGAAAATCTATGTTGCAAGATATTTCTATTTTAACTAATGGTTCAGTAATTTCTGAAGAATTAGCTATGGATTTAGAGAAAACTTCTATAGAAGATTTAGGTCAAGCAAAAAGAGTAGTTATTACAAAAGATAATACTACTATAATAGGTGGTTTAGGAAATAAAAAAGATATAAAAAATAGAGTTAATCAAATTAGAAAAGAAATAAAAGAATCTACTTCAGATTATGATAAAGAAAAATTAAATGAAAGATTAGCTAAATTGTCAGGTGGAGTTGCAGTACTAAAAGTAGGAGCAGCAACTGAAGTAGAAATGAAAGAAAAAAAAGCTAGAGTTGAAGATGCTTTACATGCAACTAGAGCTGCAGTTGAAGAAGGTGTAGTTGCAGGAGGAGGAGTTGCTTTAGTTCGTGTTGCTCAAAAAATTTCTAAAATGTTAAGTGATAATGAAGATCAAAATGTTGGAATAAGAGTTGCAGTTCGTGCAATGGAAGCTCCTTTACGTCAAATAGTATCTAACTCAGGAGAAGAACCTTCTGTCGTTGCAAATAATGTTAAAGATGGAAAAGACAATTATGGATATAATGCTGCAACTCATAAATATGGTAATATGATAAAATTTGGTATATTAGATCCTACTAAAGTTACTAGATCTGCATTACAATATGCTGCTTCAGTTGCAGGTTTAATGATAACTACAGAGTGTATGGTAACTGATTTACCTAAAGAAGAAAAATCTGATTTAGGTCATTCTCAGCCAAATAGTGGAATGGGTGGAATGGGTGGAATGATGTAATTTTTGTATTTTTGATTTTTTTTATTTCTAAAAATTTATTGTATTTTAACATTTTCTTATCCTTAGAAATAATTTTCTAAGGATAAGTTTATGTAAAAGTATTTTTTTTAATTTTTCAAAGAGTATATTAAATTTTATGATATTTTGTAATAGTAATAATTTTAAAAATGGTTTAAAAATAGTTTTTAATAATATTCCATTTAATATTGAAAATAGTGAATTTGTTAAACCAGGAAAAGGTCAAACTTTTGTTAGAGTTAAAATGAGAAATTTAATAAATAATAAATTAATAGAAAAAACTTTTAGATCTAATGAAAATTTAAAAGTTGCAGATATAGAAAATATAAAGATTTCTTTTTTATATAGATCTGAAGAAATTTTTTATTTTATAAATTTAAAAAATTATAATGAAATTTCAATAGAAAAAAAATTTTTAAAAAATGTTTTAAGTTTTATTGTTCCAGGAAAAAAATATTTTGGTTTAATTTGGAATAATAAATTAATATCTGTGGTTCCAAAAAATTTTATTAATTTAAAAGTGATTGGTTTTGATCAATTTTCAAAAAATAAATTAAATTATAAAAATAAATTAGCTATATTAAAAACTAGATTAAAAGTTATTGTTCCATCATTTATAAAAATTAATGATATAATAAAAATAGATACTAGATCTAGTAAATATATATCTAGAAAAAATAATAAATAAAAATAATTATATTTTATTATTTTTTTTAAAAAAAATTGTTATATATATTTTCTATAACTATTCCATTCAAAATTTAACCATAGACTATTTCCTATTCTCATTCTATCTATTACTCTTTCTCCTAATAACATTTTCATACCATCATGATTTAAATTAGATAACATTCCTGTAGATCTTTTTGATGAAGATCTTCTATCTACTATCTGATTTATTACGACTTTTTCATATCTAGATTCTGTTTGCATTCCTATTTCATCTATCATCAATAAATCTACAGTACTTAATTTATTTAATAAATTTTCTTCTGTTAAATTACTCGAACCATTAAATGTTCCTTTCATATTAGACATTAAATCTGCTACTGTTACTATTAATACACTTTTACCTTTTAATATTAAATAATTTCCTATTGCTGATGCAAGATGATTTTTTCCTGTTCCTGGATTTCCTGAAAAAATAAAGCTAGATACACAATTATTAAAATTTTTTGCATATTTTTTTGCTGCATTTAATACTCTTTGATGTCCTTTATGTTCTATTTTATAATTTTTAAATGAACATGTTATATATAGTTCTTTTATTCCAGATTTTTTAAAAGTTTTTTTTATTTTCATAATTTTATTTTTTTTTAAAATAGATTTTGAAGAAATTATTCCTTGTTCTTGATTCCAAGATAATAAATCTTTATCATTTTTAAATTTTGGTTTTATATGTCTTGGAATTATTTTTTTTAATCTTTTTAAAAAATTAATAGTATTGTTTTTCATTATTTGTCTCTAAAACCATCTGGAATAAAATTATTTTTTTTATATATTTTGTTATCATCATAAATATATTTTTTAGGTTTTACAGATCTTGTTATTTTTAAACTGTATGCTAATTTTTGTTGCCATTGAATATTATGTAAAAATCTTCCTTCTACTTTCCAATAGTCTATAAATGATTTTAGTTCACTTTTAGAAACATTTTTTTTTATTTTTATTCCCCATATTGCTGCCTTTTTTATAAAATTTTTATCTGGTTTCCAATTGTCATGCATAGAAAATTTTTTTTCAATTTTATTTTTTAAATTAAATTTTTCTATAGACATTATTTTATTAAAATTATTTTTACAATTTTTTTTTTGATATTTTTTAATTTTATTAAAAATGTTTGTTACTTTTTTTTTATTAAATATATATGCTATAGGATTATTATTTTTTAATATTAATACTATTTTTTTTTTTGATTTTTTTAAAAATTTTAAGGGATTTTGTAAAAATTTTTCTATAGTAATATTTATTGTATTTAATTTTTTTATTTTCATAAGAATGTTTCTCCTATATTTTTAAATTAAATATAAAAAATTTTTTTACAATTTTTTTATAAAATTTTAATAAATTTATTTGTTCTTAACTAAATATAATATACCAATAGTTTGTCCTATATTTTTTTTTTTAAAATTTATCCAATTTTTAGGTATTTTTATTTTTTGTTTTATTTGTTTTTCTAAAAATATAAAAGTATTTTTTTTTGTCCAATTGTTTTTTGTTAAAAAATATATAACATTATCTATTATTTTATTATAAAATGGAGGATCTAAAAATATTATATCATATGGTTTTCCTGGTTTTTTTAACAAATTTAATATATTAGTATTAATTACTTTTATATTTTTAATAGATAAATTTTTTATATTATTTAATATATTTTTATATATAAAAAAATTTTTTTCTATAGAAATTACATATTTTGCATTTCTAGATATAGATTCTATGCTTAATATCCCACTTCCTGAAAAACAATCTAAACATTTTGATTGTTTTATATATTTTGATAACCATTCAAATAATACTTTTCTCATTAAACATGTTGTAGGTCTAATTATATTATTTTTTTTTATATTTATTTTTCTAGATTTTAATTTTCCTGATATTATTTTCATAAAATTTATGTAAAATATTATTGTTATTGTATTTAATTAATATTTTTTTTATAATAAAAATGTTATAAATGTATTTTTTATATTATATATAATAAAATTATTTAATTTTATATTATAGAAATGAGAATAAAATATGTCAAAGAGTAAAAATAATAGTTTTTTTTCTTGGATATTAGATAAATTTAAAAAAAAAAAAATAAAAAAATAGATATTAAAGATATTAATAATAAAAAAGAAAATAATAATAAAAAAGTTTTTATAAAAAATAAAGATATTAAAGAAAAAAAATCTAATAATATTTTTAAAATATTAAAAAAAAAATTATATAATACTAGAAAAAATGTAAGTTCAAAAATTAGAAAAATATTTTTTAAATATAATATAGATAAGAAATTTTTTAAAAAATTAGAAGAAAATTTATTATTATGTGATGTAGGATTTAAAACTTCAAAAAATATAATTTCTAATTTAATTTATAAAGTTAATAAAAAAAAAATTTTAGATAAAAAAATAATTTTAAATATGTTAGAAAGGGAATTATTAAAAATATTAGAAAGATCAAAAGATAATAAATTAATAATTAAAAAAAAATATCCTTTTTTAATATTAGTAGTAGGAGTTAATGGAGTAGGAAAAACTACTACTGTAGGAAAATTAGCATGGAAATATAAAAATGAAGGAAAATCAGTTATGATAGCAGCTGGTGATACTTTTAGAGCTGCAGCTATAGATCAATTAAAAATAATTTCTAAAAAAATATTTGTTCCTGTAATTTCTCAACATTACAAAGCTGATTCAGCATCAGTAATTTTTGATGCAATACAATCTGCAAAAAAAAAAAAGATAGAAGTATTAATAGCAGATACTTCTGGTAGATTACATAATAATAAAAATTTTATATATGAATTAAAAAAAATTGTAAAAGTTACAAAAAAATTGGATATTAATTATCCAGATGAAATAATTTTAGTTATAGATTCTTCTAGTGGTCATAATATAATAAAGCAGTTAGAAGTGTTTAATAAAGCTATAAATATTACTGGAACAATTTTTACTAAATTAGATGGTTCAGCTAAAGGAGGTATGATTTTTAACGTATCAAATGAACTAAATGTTCCTATTAGATACATTTGTACTGGAGAAAAAAAGGAAGATTTACATGAATTTAAATACAAAAGTTTTGTAAAATCTATATTAGAATAAATAACTTTTTTATATAAACTTTATAAAATTAAAAATTTTTTATATTTATAAAGTTTTTTATTAAAAAAATAATTAATAATATTTTATTTTTATAGTTTTTATATTTTAAAAGAATTTTTATAAAAATATAATATTTATGATTTAGGTAATAAAATGACAAAAATTATTGATTCTATTTCCTTTAGTTCTATAGGAAATTTAAGTTCTTATATAAAAACAGTATTTTCTTTTCCTGTAATATCTAAAGATAAAGAAAAATATTTATCAAATTTATTATATTATAATAGAGATTTAAATTCTGCTAAAACATTAATATTATCTAATTTAAGATTTGTAGTACATATTTCAAAAAATTATTTAGGATATGGTTTATTACAATCAGATTTAATTCAAGAAGGAAATATAGGATTAATGAAAGCAGTGAAAAAATTTAATCCAGAAATTGGTGTTAGACTAATATCTTTTGCAGTATATTGGATAAAATCAGAAATACATGAATATGTTTTGAAAAATTGGAGAATAGTAAAAATTGCTACTACAAAATCTCAAAGAAAATTATTTTTTAATTTAAGAAAAAACAAAAAAAGATTTGGTTGGTTTAATGAAGATGAAATAAAAACTGTAGCAAAAGAATTAGATGTAACTTCTAATGATGTTAAAGAAATGGAAAGAAGAATGTCTGCAAAAGATTTAGCATTTAATTTTTCTTCTTTAGAAGATAACAAAAATACAAAATCTAAATTTTTAATGTCATATTTTAAAGATAACAATTCTAATTTTGCTAGTATTTTTGAAAAAAATGAATTATATAAATATAATGTTATTAAATTGAATAATGCGATATCTAGTTTAGATAATAGAAGTAGATATATAATTATTTCTAGATGGTTGTACAGAAATAAAAAAAAAACTTTACAAAATTTAGCAGATTATTATGGAATTTCAGCTGAAAGAGTTAGACAAATAGAAAAAATTGCTATAAAAAAAATTAGATTAAAAATGACAAGTTAACATTATAAAAATATTTTTTTTATATTTTTTAATAAATTTTTATTTTATATTTTATATTTTGTTAATAAGATTTTATGTAAGATCTATTTGAAAATGTTATAATTATTTTATATTTTTGTTTTTATATTTTTTATAAAATTATTTTGTATATTGTAATATTTTTAATGTTATAAATTAAAATTTAAAATTTGTGTAAAATATATTTTATTTATATAAGAGAATTTATTTAATGAACATTTTTAGTCATATATTAGGTTTTCCAAGAATAGGTTCTATGAGAGAATTAAAATTTGCTCAAGAAAAATATTGGAATAATGAAATAAAAATAAATGATTTAATTTATATTGGAAAAAAAATAAGAAAAAAAAATTTAAAAATTCAAAAATCTTCTGGTTTAGATTTTGTTTGTGTTGGAGATTTTTCATGGTATGATCATGTTTTAGGAAATAGTATGATGTTAGGTAATATACCTAAAAGGCATATTAATTTATATAAAGATAAAATTGACATAAATACTTTGTTTGGAATTGCTAGAGGTGCATATTATAATAAAAATTTTTCTCATGCTTCTGAAATGACAAAGTGGTTTAATACAAATTATCATTATATAGTTCCAGAATTTAGTAAGAATACTTCTTTTAAATTTATTTGGAAACAAATATTAGAAGAATTAGATGAAGCTATAAATTTAAAATTTGATAAGATTAAACCTATTTTATTAGGTCCTATAAGTTATTTATGGCTTGGAAAAATAATAGATAAAAAAAAGTTTAGTAAATTAGAATTATTAGATAAAATTTTGCCAATATATAAAAATATTTTGTTTGAATTAGAGAAAAGAAAAATTAATTGGGTTCAAATAGATGAACCTATATTAACTTTAGATATTTCTAAAAGATGGTTGGAATCTTTTATATATTCATATAATTATTTATATAATAAAAACTCTAAAATTTTATTAACTACATATTTTGGAGATATATCTCATAATATAAATACTATAAAGAATATTCCTGTTCATGGAATTCATATAGATTATATTAATTCAAAACATAATATTAATGTTATTTTAAAAAATATTTCTAAAGATATGTTAATATCTCTAGGAGTGATAAATGGAAGAAATATATGGAAATCTAATTTAAAAAAAATATATGAAGATATATATTTTATAAAAAAAACAAAAAGAAAATATTTTTTAAGTACTTCTTGTTCTTTAATTCATGTACCAGTAGATTTATCATTAGAAAAAAATATTAAAAAATCTTTAATGAAAAAGTTTTCTTTTGCTATACAAAAATGTGAAGAATTATCTTTATTAACAAAATCTTTAAAAGAATCTAATAAAGAAATTTTAGATAATAATTTTTCAAAAAGTTTAGAAAAAAAATGTTTAGATAAATGTTTTTCTCATATAAAAAAAAATGATTTATATAGAAAAAGTAGTTATAAAATTAGAAGGAAAAAACAAAAAGACAGTTTAAAAATTTCTATATTACCAACTACTACTATAGGTTCTTTTCCTCAAACTAAAAAATTAAGAGATATTAGATTACAATTTAAAAGTAATAAAATAGATTTAAAGAAATATAATTTAGAAATTAAAAAATATATTAAAAATGTAATAAAAATTCAAGAAAAAATAAATTTAGATGTTTTAGTACATGGAGAACCAGAAAGAAATGATATGGTTGAATATTTTGCTCAACATTTAGAAGGATTTGCATTTACAGAATTTGGATGGGTACAAAGTTATGGATCAAGATGTGTAAAACCACCTATAATAGTTGATGATATATATAGAAAAAAACCAATAACTTTAAAATGGACAAAATATGCTCAGTCTAAAACTAATAAATTAGTTAAAGGAATGTTAACTGGACCTGTAACAATATTATTATGGTCATTTTGTAGAGAAGATTTGTCTAAAAGTATTGTATCTAAACAAATTGCATTTTCTTTAAGAGAAGAAGTAAAAGATTTAGAAAGTTCAGGAATAAAAATTATTCAAATTGATGAACCAGCTTTTAGAGAAGGTCTTCCATTAAGAAAAAAATTTGTAAAAGAATATTTATCTTGGTCTATAGAAGCTTTTAAAATAAGTTCATCAGTAGTAAAAGATGAAACTCAAATTCATACTCATATGTGTTATTCTAATTTTAATAATATAATAGATTCTATTATAAAATTAGATGCAGATGTAATTACTATAGAATCTTCTAGATCACAATTAAAATTATTAAATTGTTTTAAAAAAATAAAATATCCTAATGGAATAGGTCCTGGTGTATATGATATTCATACTTCTAATGTTCCCAATATTAATGATATAAAAGTTATTATAAAAAAATATATAAAAATATTTAATATAAAAAATTTATGGATAAATCCAGATTGTGGATTAAAAACAAGAAATTGGAAAGAAGTGAAAAAATCTTTAAAAAATATGATAAAAGCTACAAAAGAAATAAGAGATGAAATTTAAATTTATATTTTTTTTTAAAATGTGGTGTTCATTTTTTCACTATTAAAACTGAAAATTTTAAAATATTTCAGTTTTAATAGTTTTCATTATAATTAAATTTATTATTTATAATAAAAATAATATATTTATTTTTATGTTAAAAAATATATTTATAATAATTTTATTTTATATTTTTTTTAAAATTTTAAAGATATTATTATAAATTTTATTTAAATAAATTTTTTAATTTTTTTTATTTGTTTTATATAATATTTTTATAAAAATATTTTATTATCTTACTGCATTTTTTAATGCTTTTCCTGATACAAATGCTGGAACTTTTGTTGCTGCTATTTTTATTTCTTCTCCTGTTTGAGGATTTCTTCCTATTCTTTCAGATCTATTGTTTACTTTAAAAGTTCCAAAACCAACTATTTGTACAGTTTTACCTTTTTTTAAAGATTGGGTTATTATTTTTAATGTAGTTTCTAATGTATTTTTTGTTTGAGATTTAGTTAAAGAAGTTTTTTCTGCAATAGCATTTATTAATTCAGCTTTGTTCATTAATTTTCCTATATTATGTATTTTTTATTTAATTTTTTGTTAAAATTAACTATTATGTTTTTTAAAAAAAAATATAAATTTTATCAATAAAATAAAATTTTTTATTTTTTTAATAATAATTTTTATTTTAAACCATTATAAGCATATAAGACAATAATAAAAATATTGCTTTTTTTTTAATATAATTTTAAAATTTTATGTAATATATTTTAATAATATTCTATTTTAATTTTAAAAATATTGTTTTAATCAACAATTATAATTTAAAATATTTTATATTATATTTAAAAATATTTTTATATAAATATAATAATATTATAAATTTGAGTTTAACATTTCAGATAAATTTGCTGATGCTTCTTCGACTGTAGTTATATTTTTTTTATTTTCTTTTATTTTATTTTTTTTATTTTCTACAATTTTAGATCTTTTTTTATGATATTCATAACCTGTCCCGGCTGGTATTAATCTTCCTACTATTACGTTTTCTTTTAATCCTCTTAATTCATCTTTTTTTCCTGATATTGATGATTCTGTTAATACTCTAGTAGTTTCTTGAAAAGATGCAGCTGAAATAAAAGATTCAGTTGCTAAAGAAGCTTTTGTTATTCCTAATAAATCTCTATTAAAAGTTGCTATTTTTTTATTTTTTTTCTTTAAAATTTTGTTTTCTATAATTAATTTTGAATATTCTACTTGTTCTTCATGTAAAAATTTTGAATTTCCTGGATTTAATATAGTAGCTTTTCTTAACATTTGTCTTATTATAACTTCTATATGCTTATCATTTATTTTTACACCTTGTAATTTATATACTTCTTGTACTTCATTTATTATATATTTAGTAACAGATATTACTCCTCTTAATCTTAATATATCATGTGGAGATTCTACACCTTCAGAAATTATATCTCCTTTTTCTACTGTTTCTCCTTCAAATATGTTTAACTGTCTCCATTTTGGTATCATTTCTTCATATATTTTTTCTTTATTTTTAGGAGTTATTATTAATCTTCTTTTTCCTTTTGTTTCTTTTCCAAATGATATTATTCCACTAATTTCTGCTAATATAGCTAATTCTTTTGATTTTCTAGCTTCAAATAAGTCAGCTACTCTTGGTAAACCACCAGTAATGTCTTTTGTAACACAAGATTCTTGCGGTATTTTAGCTATTATATCTCCTGATAATATTTTTGAATTATTTTCAAATTGAATTACTGATTTTCCTGGCAAAAAGTATTTAGAATTTTTTTTACTATTTGTAATACATATTTTTTTTCCATATTTGTCTATTATTTGTATAGATGGTCTTAAATCTTTTCCTAAATTTGTTCTTTCAGAAGTTTCTAACACTACTATAGAAGATAAACCTGTAAGTTCATCTGTTTGTCTTATTATACTTTGTCCTTCTATCATTTCTGAAAATTTTATATATCCATTTGATTCAGATATTATAGGTATAGAATGTGGATCCCATTGAGCTACTATTTCTCCAGGGAATACATTTTTTTTATTATTTTTTTTTAATATAGATCCATATGGAATTTTATGATTTTCTTTTATTCTTCCATGTTTATCTATTATTCTCAATTCAGAATTTCTAGAAATAATTACTATTTTTCCATTTTTTTTAGTTATTGTTTTAGCATTGTTTAAATCAATTATACCTGTATTTTTTACTTGTACATTAGATTCAGCGGCAAGTCTAGAAGCTGCTCCACCAATATGGAAAGTTCTCATTGTTAATTGTGTTCCTGGTTCTCCTATAGATTGAGCTGCTATTACTCCAATAGCTTCTCCTTTACTAACTAATTTTCCTCTTGATAAATCTCTTCCATAACATTTTGCACATACGCCAAATTCAGTTTCACATTTTACTACAGTTCTAACCATTATTTCATTTATAGAATATTTTTCTAATTTTTTACATAATCTTTCATTTAATAAAGTATTTCTTTTTATTAATATTTTTTTTGTTTCAGGTATTTTTATATCTTTAGAAGTTACTCTTCCTAATACTTTATCTCTTAGAGGTTCTTTTATTTCTCCATTTTCTACTGTTATAAAAATAAACATTCCTTTATTAGTGTTACAATCGTTTTCAGTTATTACTAAATCTTGTGCTACATCTACTAATCTTCTAGTTAAATATCCAGAATTTGCAGTTTTAAGAGCTGTATCTGCTAATCCTTTTCTAGCCCCATGTGTTGATATAAAATATTGAAGAACATTTAGACCTTCTCTAAAATTTGCTATTATTGGAGTTTCTATTATAGATCCATCTGGTTTTGCCATTAATCCTCTCATTCCTGCTAATTGTCTAATTTGAGCAGCTGAACCTCTAGCTCCTGAATCCGCCATTATAAAAATACTGTTAAATGAAGTTTGTTTTTCTAAATGTCCTTTTTTATTTAATACTTTTTCTGTAGAAAGATTTTTCATCATAGCTTTAGATACTTTTTCATTTGCATTAGACCATATATCTATAACTTTGTTATATCTTTCTCCTGCAGTTACTAATCCTGAATGAAATTGTTCTTGTATTTCTGATACTTCAGTTTCAGCATCAGATATAATGTCATATTTTTCTTTAGGTATTATCATATCATCTATTCCTACAGATGATCCAGATTTAGCTGCATAATAAAAACCTGTATACATTATTTGATCTGCAAATATTACAGTTTTTTTTAATCCTAATATTCTATAACATGTATTTAACATTTCAGAAATAGATTTTTTTTCTAAAACTTTATTTATTAGAGAAAAAGGTAATCCTTTTGGTACTATATTCCATAGAATTGATCTTCCTATTGTAGTTTTAACTATTTTTATTTTTTTTTTAAATTTTTTTTTTTTAATTTTTTTATATTCTGTTATTCTAACTTTTACTATTGTATGTAATGACATTATATTTAAACGATATAGTCTTTCTGCTTCATTAGCTCCAGTTAATATATTTCCTTCTCCTTTAGAATTGATTTTTTCTCTAGTCATATAGTACAATCCTAATACTACATCTTGAGAAGGAACTATTATTGGTTCACCATTTGCTGGTGATAGAACATTTTTTGTAGACATCATTAAAGATAATGCTTCTTTTTGTGCTTTAATGGTTAATGGAATATGTACAGCCATTTGATCACCATCAAAATCTGCATTATATGCTGCACAAACTAAAGGATGCAATTGAATTGCTTTTCCTTCTATTAAAATAGGTTTAAATGCTTGTATTCCTAGTCTATGTAATGTTGGAGCTCTGTTTAATAATATAGGATGTTTTTTAATAATTTTATCTAATATGTCCCATACAACAGAATCTTCTTTTTCTACCATTTTTTTTGCTGATTTTATTGTATTAGCCAATCCTTTAGATTCTAATTTTCCATATATAAATGGTTTAAAAAGTTCTAATGCCATTTTTTTAGGTAAACCACATTGACTAAGTTTTAAATATGGACCTACAGTTATTACTGATCTTCCTGAATAGTCTACTCTTTTTCCTAATAAATTTTGTCTAAATCTTCCTTGTTTTCCTTTTATCATATCGGCTAATGATTTTAATGGTCTTTTGTTTGATCCTATTATAGCTCTTCCTCTTCTTCCATTATCTAAAAGAGCATCTACAGCTTCTTGAAGCATTCTTTTTTCGTTTCTTACTATTATATCAGGAGCTGATAGTTCTAATAATCTTTTTAATCTATTATTTCTATTTATAACTCTCCTATACAAATCGTTTAAATCAGATGTAGCAAATCTACCTCCATCTAATGGTACAAGTGGTCTAAGATCTGGTGGTAAAACTGGGAGAACATTAAATATCATCCATTCTGGTTTATTGTTTGATTGTAAAAATGAATCTATTAATTTTATTCTTTTTGAAATTTTTTTCTTTTTATTATCAGAGTTTACATTTTTAAATTTTTTTCTTAATTTTGAAGAATATTTTTTTAAGTTAATATTTTTTAACAAAGTTTGAATTGCTTCTGCTCCCATTTTTGCTATAAAATTTTCTCCAAATTCTTCAATTGATTTTATATATTGGTCTTCAGATAATATTTGTTTTTTTTTTAGATTAGTTGATCCAGAATGTATTACTATATATGATTCGAAATATAGTACTCTTTCTATATCTTTTAGTGGTATATTTAATAATAAACCTATTCTAGATGGCAAAGATTTTAAAAACCAAATATGTGCTATTGGAGATGCTAATTCTATATGTCCCATTCTATCTCTTCTTACTTTACTATTAGTGACTTCTACACCACATTTTTCACATATAACCCCTCTATGTTTTAAACGTTTATATTTACCACACAAGCATTCATAATCTTTTACTGGTCCAAAAATTTTAGCGCAAAATAATCCTTCTCTTTCTGGTTTAAAAGTTCTATAATTTATTGTTTCTGGTTTTTTTACTTCTCCAAATGACCAAGATCTTATTATATCTGGAGAAGACAATGAAATTTTTATAGAATTAAATTCTACAGTTTTTGTTTTTCCTTTTAAAAATTTTAGTAAATTTTTCAAAATATATTCTCTATTAATAAAAAAATATTAATTAATTTTTTTTATAAAATTGGTTTTTTTTATTTACTTTCTAATTCAATGTTTATTCCTAAAGATCTTATTTCTTTTAACAATACGTTGAAAGATTCAGGCATTCCTGGATTCATTTTATAATTTCCATCTACAATATTTTTATATATTTTTGTTCTACCACTTACATCATCTGATTTTACTGTTAGCATTTCTTGAAGAGTATGAGATGCTCCGTAAGCTTCTAAAGCCCAAACTTCCATTTCTCCAAATCTTTGACCTCCAAATTGTGCTTTTCCTCCTAGTGGTTGTTGTGTTATTAAACTATATGATCCTGTAGATCTTGCATGCATTTTATCATCTACTAAATGATTTAATTTTAGCATGTACATATATCCTACTGTTACAGATCTTTCAAATTTTTCTCCAGTTTTTCCATCAAATAATGTTATTTGTCCTGATGTAGGGCAATTAGCTAATTTTAGCATTTCTTTTATTTCTGTTTCTTTTGCTCCATCAAAAACAGGAGTAGATATTGGAATTCCTTTAGTAAAATTTTTAGCTAAAGTTAGTATTTCATTTTCTGAAAATTTTTTTAAATCTATTTTTTGTTGTACATTTTTTCCTAAATCAAATACTTTTTGTATATATTTTCTTATTATATTTACATTTTTGTTTTTTAACATTTGTTTAATTTTTTTTCCTATTCCTTTAGATGCCATACCAAGATGAGTTTCTAATATTTGTCCTATATTCATTCTAGATGGAACTCCTAATGGATTTAATACTATATCAACTGGATTTCCAAAATTATCATAAGGCATGTCTTCTACTGGATTTATTTTTGATATGACACCTTTATTTCCGTGTCTTCCAGCCATTTTATCTCCAACTTGTATATTTCTTTTTGTGGCCAAATATACTTTTACTACTTTTAGAATTCCTGGAGCTAAATCATCTCCTTTTAGTATTTTTTTCTTTGTTATATATATTTTTTTTTTAAGTTCTTTTTTTAAATTTTTATATTTTTTTAAAAAAAAATTTATTATTTTTTTTTCTTTTTTATTAACATTTTTTCTAAAAAAAGATTTTTTTGTAATTTTTAATATTTCAGATTTAGAAAATTTTTTTAAAAAATCAATTTTATAAATTTTTTTAAATATATTTTTTTTTAAAATTTTAAATTTTTCCAAAAATTTTTTTTTTATTTTTTTTATGTTAATTTCTTCAATTTCTAAAGTTCTCTTATCTTTTTTTACTCCATCTCTAGTAAATATTTGAACATCTATTACTGTTCCTGTTGTTCCATTTGGAACTCTTAAAGAAGAATCTTTTACGTCTGAAGCTTTTTCTCCAAATATTGCTCTTAATAATTTTTCTTCTGGAGTTAATTGAGTTTCTCCTTTTGGAGTTACTTTGCCTACTAATATATCATTTTCTTTTACTTCAGCACCTATATATACTATTCCTGATTCGTCCAATTTAGATAATGCGTTTTCTCCAACATTAGGTATGTCTGAAGTTATTTCTTCTGTTCCTAATTTTGTGTCTCTAGATATACAAGATAATTCTTGTATATGTATAGTAGTAAATCTATCTTCTTTTACTACTTTTTCTGATATTAATATTGAATCTTCAAAATTATATCCATTCCACGGCATGAATGCTACTCTTAAATTTTGTCCTAAAGCTAATTCTCCTAGATCTGTAGATGTTCCGTCAGCTAATACGTCTCCTTTAACTATTTTTTCATTAATTTTTACACATGGAATTTGATTTATACATGTATTTTGATTTGATCTAGTATATTTAGTTAGATTATAAATATCTATTCCTAATTTTTTTTTATTATGGTTTTCTTTTGTTTTTATAACTATTTTAGAAGCATCTACATATTGTACTTTACCACTTCTTTTAGAAATTACTGTCACTCCTGAATCAGAAGCTACATATCTTTCCATACCAGTTCCTATAAGAGGTTTTTCTGATTTTAATGTAGGAACTGCTTGTCTTTGCATATTAGCTCCCATTAATGCTCTATTTGCATCATCATGCTCTAAAAATGGTATTAAAGAAGCTCCTACTGATACTATTTGTTGAGTTGATATATCCATATAATTAATTTTATCTTTAGTAAATAGTCCTGATTCTCCTTTATATCTACATGTTATTAGTTCTTCTGTAAATTTATTTTTTTTGTCTATATTAGTATTAGCTTGAGCTATTATATATTGAGATTCTTCTATTGCGGATAAATAACAAATTTTATTAGTTACTATTCCTTTTATAACTTTTCTATATGGTGTTTCTAAAAAACCGTATTTATTTATTTTAGCATATACTGATAAGGAATTTATTAATCCTATATTCGGTCCTTCTGGTGTTTCTATAGGGCAAACTCTTCCATAGTGAGTAGGATGCACATCTCTTACTTCAAAACCAGCTCTTTCTCTTGTTAAACCACCTACACCTAAAGCAGATATTCTTCTTTTATGTGTTATTTCCGCTAAAGGATTATTTTGATCCATAAATTGAGATAATTGACTTGATCCAAAAAATTCTTTTATAGACGCAGATATTGGTTTAGCATTTACTATGTCTTGAGGCATTAAAGAATCTATATCATTTAAAGAAAGTCTTTCTTTTACTGATCTTTCTACTCTTACAAGACCTATTCTAAATTGATTTTCTACCATTTCTCCAACTGATCTTATTCTTCTGTTTCCTAAATGATCTATATCATCTATTTGACCATTTCCATTTCTTATATCTATTAATTTTTTTATTACATCTATAATATCTTTTTTTTCTAAAATAGTAGGACCTTCTATATAGTTTCTTAATAAGGATCTATTAAGTTTCATTCTTCCTACTATAGATAGATCATATCTATCTTCTGAAAAAAATAGATTTTTAAATAAATTTTTTGCTGCTTCTTTAGCTGGAGGTTCTCCAGGTCTCATCATTCTATATATTTCTATAAGAGATTGATTTCTACTTTTAGAAGAATCTAATTTTATAGTATTTGATATATATGGTCCTTGATCTAAATCATTTGTAAATATTGTTTCTATTCTATTTATTTTAGATTTTATTATTTTTTTTATAATTCTTATAGAAAATTCAGTATTTGCAGATATTATTTTATTATTATTTTTTTTTTCAAAATAATTATTGGCAGAAATTTTTCCTATTAGGTATTCAATTGGTACTTTAATTTTTTTTACTTTATCTTTTTTTAATTTTTTTATATGTTTTATTGTAATTTTTTTTCCTTTTTTTATATATATTTTTTTATTATGTAATACATTAAAAAATATGGTTTCTCCTCTTAATCTTTCTGGATATAATTTCATATAAAATTTATTTTTTATAATTTTAAAAACATCTTTTTTAAAAAATATATTTAATATTTCTTCTTTATTATAATTCATTGCTTTTAAAAATATACTTATTGGTAATTTTCTTCTTCTGTCTATTCTTACAAATAAATTATCTTTTTGATCAAATTCAAAATCTAACCATGATCCTCTATATGGTATTATTCTTGCATTATATAATATTTTTCCTGAAGAATGAGTTTTACCTTTATCACTATCAAAAAATACTCCAGGACTTCTATGTAATTGCGATACTACAACTCTTTCTGTTCCATTAATTATAAAAGTTCCATTTTTAGTCATTAATGGTATATCTCCCATATATACTTTTTGTTCTTTTATTTTTTTAATTTTTTTTTTTTCTAAAGAATCTTTTTCATATATTATTAATCTTAATTTTACTTTTAATGGAGATGAATAAGTTAATCCTCTAGTATGACATTCTTTTACATTAAATATATTTTTTCCTAGTTTATAGTTGATATATTCTAATTCTGCTGTACAATTATAGTTTTTTATTGGAAACACTGATTTAAATGCAGATTCTAATCCATATATGCTTTTTTTATCTTTTTTAATAAATTTTTTAAATGAATTTATTTGAACAGATAGAAGATATGGTATTTCTAATACTTTAGGTCTTTTGCTAAAGTTTTTTCTAATTCTTTTTTTTTCAGTATAAGAGCAAACCATTATTTTCCTCTTAATATAATATTTTTTATATTATTTTATATTTTTTATATAAAATATTTTTATTTAGTATGTTTTAATACTGATGATTTTTATTAAAATCATCAGTTTTATATTTTATTTTAAGTATTTTATAAAATTATTTTATTTCTACTGTTGCTCCTGATTTTTCTAATATATTTTTTAAATCTTCTGATTCTTTTTTGCTTATATTTTCTTTTACAATTACTGGAGCTGAATCTACTAAATCTTTAGATTCTTTTAATCCTAAATTAGTTATACTTCTTATTGCTTTTATAACTGATATTTTATTAGATCCTATTGATTTTAATAATATGTTAAATTCTGTTTTTTCTTTTTCTTTTTTTATTTTTGATGTATTTTCATTTTTGGATATGTCTTCAGAAGATATATTAAATTTTTTTTCTAATTTTGAAATAAGATTCATAACATTTTTTACAGACATATTTTCTATTTCTTTAACTATTTTTTTTTTACTTATTGACATTTTATTTCCTAATTTACAATTTTATTTTGTTTTTTATTTTTTATTATATTGATTGTTTTTATTAATCTAATTATGCATATTTCTTTTAAAAAATTTATTAATTTAATTATTGATTCTTTATATGTAGGCATAGTAGATAATTCTGATATAGATATTATTTTTCCTTCAAACGATCCAATTATAGCTTTAAAATTAGGATTTTTTTTTTCAAATTTTTTAAATAATCTTGCAGCACTTCCAGGATGTTTTATAGAATATGCTATTAAAGTGGGACCTTTTATTTTTTTTTTTAAACATTCAAATTGTGTATTCTTTATAGATATTTTTAATAAAGTATTTTTTATAATTTTTATTATTATATCTTTTTTTGAAGATATTTTTCTTAAATAGTTTATTTCATTTGCAGTTATTTTAGAAAAATTAATTATAATTGCTGATTGTGCTTTTTTAATAAAATTAGATATTTTTTCTACTAATTTTTTTTTTTTTTCTATATTTAATATCATATTTATACTATTTCCTAAGATTTTAAAATATTTTATAAAAATATTTTTAAATTGATTATACTTTTTTTTATATAATATTATTTTTTATTTTTAATTACATATATTATTTTATTTTTTATTATTTTTTATTTATATAAAAATATAATATTTTTATTTTTAGGATAATAATTAGATATTAGATTTATTTTTATGAAAAATTTTGAAAAAAATTATTTTTATATTTATAAATCATAATGATTTATTAATATGGATCCACCCATTGTAGTAGATAAATAAATTTTTTTAAAAAATTCACCTTTTATTTTGGAAGGTTTTGCTTTATTTAAAGATTTTATAAGTGCAAAAAAATTTTCTTTTATCTGTTTATTAGTAAAGTTTATTTTTCCTATAGAAGTATGTATTATTCCATTTTTATCGTTTTTGTATTTTATTTGTCCATTTTTTATTTTTTTTATAGTATCAAATATATTATTTGTTATAGTTCCAAATTTTATATTTGGCATAAGACCTCTAGGACCTAATATATATCCTAATTTTCCTACTATTTTCATAGAGTCAGGAGAAGATATTACTATATCAAAATTTTTTATTTTTTTTTTAATATTTTTTATATTTTCTTGATAAATGTAATCTGCTTTTGCTTTTTTTGCTAATTCTACATTTTTTCCTTGTGTAAATACTAAAACTCTAATTTTTTTTCCTAATCCATGAGGAAGAATTACTGTGTTTTTTATATTTTGATCATGTTTTTTTGTATCTATATTTAAATTAATAGAAATATCTAAACTTTCTATAAATTTAGTTTTTGGAAATTTTTTTAATGTTTTTATACATTCTTCAATTTTGTATATTTTTTTTTTTTTTATTATATTAAATATTTTTTTCATTCTTTTAGTATTACTTTTCATTTTTTTAGTCTTCTATTATTAAACCTATAGATTTAGCAGTTCCTATTATAGAAAGTGCTATTTTATTTATATTATTACTATTCATATCTTTCATTTTTATTTTTGATATTTCTTGTATTTGTTTTTTTGTTACTTTACCTATTTTTTCTATTTTATTTTTTCCAGATCCTTTGTTTATTTTTGCTATTTTTTTTAATAATATAGATGCAGGAGGAGTTTTAGTAATAAATTTAAAAGTTTTATCAGAAAAAACAGATATTATTACTGGTATTGGAATTCCTTTTTCTAAATTTTTAGTTTTTTCATTAAAACTTTTACAAAATTCCATAATATTTATTCCTTTTTGTCCTAAAGCTGGGCCTACCGGTGGACTGGGATTTGCCATACCTGACAATACTTGTAATTTTATGTAACTTTGTATTTTTTTTTTCATAATAATTACCTTGATTTTTTATATTTTTTCTATTTGAGAAAAGTTTAATTCTACAGGTGTTGATCTTCCAAATATTGATACAGAAACTGTTAATCTATTTTTATCATAATCTACATTTTCTACTATACCATTGAAATCTGAAAATGGACCATGTTTTATTCTTATTGTTTCACCTGGTTCAAATAATATTTTAGGTCTTGGTTTATTTTCTATTTTTTTAAGTTTTTTTATTATATTATTTACATCTTTTTCTTTAATAGGTATAGGATTTTCTGGCGAACCTCCTATAAATCCTAATACTTTAGGAACATTTCTTATTATATGCCAATTTTCATCATTCATTACCATATTTATTAATATATATCCTGGAAAAAATTTATTTTCACTTTTTTTTTTTTACCATTTTTTATTTCTATTACTTCTTCTGTTGGTATCATTATTTTTCCAAACATTTCTTGTACGTTATGTATTTTAATATGTTTTTTTATTAAATTTGCTACTTTGTTTTCTAATCCTGAAAAAGATTGAATTACATACCATTTTTTTTTATAATTCATTTTATAACCTTATACAAATAATTTTTGATATTATGTAAAATAATATATTATCTATTATCCATAAAATAATTGATATTATAGTAGTTAAAAATATTATTATTATAGATATGTAAAATATTTCCTTTTTTTTTGGCCATTCTATTTTTTCTAGTTCTAATTTAGTTTCTTTTATAAATTTTAATATTTCATATTGTTTTATTACATTTTTTGTTAAAAATATTAATGTAAAAGAAGAAAAAACTAAAAATAGTATTTTACTATTAAAATTTTTGTTTATATAAAAATATAATAATGATAAAATTTCTAAAGATAAAAATAATATTATTATAAATATTTTAATTTTTTTATTATTTTTTTTTTTCATAGTATTTTTAAATTTTATTTATATATTTAACAATAAGTAAAAATATATAATATATAAAATATAAATTTGAAAGTTTTTATATTAATAAAAATATTTTATTATTATTATATAATTGCTGATACCCAGATTTGAACTGGGATCTCACTCTTACCAAAAGTGTGCTCTTCTTACTAAGCTATATCAGCTATTAAAAATTATTATATAGCAGGCAGCGGGAATCGAACCCGCATTATTAACTTGGAAGGCTAAAGTAATAACCATTATACTATGCCTGCTTTTTAAAATATGAAAAAAATATTTTGGTGGGAGAAGGATTCGAACCTTCGAAGTCTTAGACGGCAGATTTACAGTCTGCTCCCTTTAACCACTCGGGAATCCCACCTTAAAATTTTATTTTAATTAGAAAAAATTTCATAAATTAATATGCCGGCTACCGGAATTGAACTGGTGACCTACTGATTACAAATCAGTTGCTCTACCTGCTGAGCTAAGCCGGCTAATATATTTTTAAAGTAAAAAATATTTATATATATCCTAAAATATTATATTTTTTTTTTTATTTAATGTAAAGAAAATAATTATATTATTTGATATATTTTAATATATTAATATATCAATTATTTTTTAATTTAAAATTTTTTTATAATAATAATTATAATATTTTTTATGTTATTATTTTTAGTAGAACAATTTAATTTTTTTTAATATATGAAATTATGAATAATAATATAGAAGATATATATGAAAATTATATAAATTTTAAAAATAAAATAAATATTTCTTTTGAAATGTTTCCATACTCTAATAATCTTTCTAAGAAAAAGTTTAATAATAGTTTTTTGAAACTTTGTAAAATAAAACCTGATTTTTTTTCTATTACTTGTAGTCAAAATTATGGAGGAAATTATAAAACTTATAATTTAATAAAAAAAATTAAAAAAAAAACTAAAACAGAAATTATACCTCATTTTACGTGTTTAGGATATTCTAAAACAGAAATAAAAAATATTGCAATTAATTATTGGAACTTAGGAATTAGAAAAATATTAGCATTAAGAGGAGATAATTTTTCTAATAAACTAAACAATATTTTTTCAAATGCTTCAGATTTTGTTTATGAATTAAAAAAAATAAAAGATTTTAAAATTTTTGTTGCTGCTTATCCTGAAATTCATCCAGAATCTAAAAATAAAAAAGAAGATATATATAATTTAAAGAAAAAGTTTGATAATGGAGCTAATAGAGCTATTACACAATTTTTTTTTAATGTAGACAATTATCTTAAATTTAGAGACGAATGTTTTAACTATGGAATTAAAAAAGAAATAATTCCTGGAATATTACCTATATATGATTTATTTCAATTAAAAAAATTTGCTAGTATGACGAATGTTTATGTTCCTAAATTTATTTATAACATTTTTAATTCTATAAAAAATAATTCTAATTCTTATAAAATAATTAGTAGTATAATATTAATGAATATTATTAATAAATTATTTTTAGAAGGAGTTAGATCTTTTCATTTTTATACTTTAAATAGAGCAGATATTGTTTTTTCAATAGGATATTTATTAAAAATTAAAAAAAATAATTTTAGTAGTATTATACAATAAAAATATATAAATTTTTTATAAAAAATTAAAAAATTTTAAATATTTTTATATATTATATAAAAAAAATTTTAAATTTTAGGTTAAAAATATATTATGATAAAAAGTAAAAGTATAAAAAAAGTAGTTTTAGCTTATTCAGGAGGTTTAGATACTTCTGTAATAATACCTTGGATAAAAGAAAATTATAAATCTGAAGTAATAGCTTTTGTTGCAAATGTAGGACAATCTAAAAATGATCTTAATGATATAAAAAAAAAAGCTATTATGTTAGGAGCTAGTAAATGTTATGTAGAAGATCTAAGAAAAGAATTTATAAAAAATTATATATATCCATTGCTTCATTCAGGATCTATATATGAAAATAATTATTTGTTAGGAACAGCTATAGCAAGACCTATAATAGCAAAAAAACAAGTTGAATTAGCAATTAAAATCAATGCTGATGCATTATGTCATGGATCTACAGGAAAAGGAAATGATCAAATAAGATTTGAAAGTGTTTATGTATCGTTAGCGCCAAATCTAAAAATAATATCTCCTTGGAGAGAATGGAATTTAAAATCTAGAATTGATTTATTAAAATATTTAAAAAATAAAAAAATAAAAACAAACTATAATAAAAAAAAAATTTATAGTAAAGATGAAAATATATTTCATGTTTCTACAGAAGGCGGATTATTAGAAGATGTTTGGAACTCTTCAGAAAAAAAAGATATATGGTCTCTAACTAAAGATCCTTTAGAATCTGAGGAAAAACCTAAATATTTAAAGATAAAAATGTTAAATGGATATATAAAAAGTATCAACAATAAAAAATTTTCATTATTAAAGAGTTTTAAAAAATTAAATAAATTAGGATCTATTCATGGCATAGGAAGAATTGATTTTGTTGAAAATAGATTAGTAGGAATAAAGTCAAGAGGTTGTTATGAGACTCCTGGAGGAACTATAATATCAAAAATAGTTCAATCTATAGATCAATTAGTATTAGATAGAGATTGTATGAGATGGAAAAATGTTATAGGTTCAGAATTTTCTTATTTGATATATGATGGAAAATTGTTTACACCTTTTGGAAAAATTTTAAAAAAAAATATAAAATTTTATTCTAAATTTATTACAGGAACTGTTTTAATAAGATTATATAAAGGAAATGTAGTTGTTTTAAAGAAAAAATCTATAAAATCTTTATATTCAAAAAAATTTTCTACTTTTAATAACAGTAATTTTTCTTATAAACATAGTGATGCGGATGGATTTATAAAGTTGTTTACTATGCCATATTTAGTAAGATCTATAAAAAAAAATATTAAATTAAAAAAATAATTAATGTTATTTTATTTTAAAATAAAATATTATTTAATGTTATTAATGATTTATATAGGAATTTTTATGTTTTTATGGGGTGGAAGATTTAGTAAAAAGTCTAATAATAATTTTTTAAATTTTAATAGATCTTTAGACTTTGATTATATTTTAGTTAAACAAGATATAATTTCTTTAATAGCTTGGTCTAAATTTTTATTATCTTCAAAAATAATTAATAAAATTGAACAAAGTTCTATAGAAAATTGTTTAAATGAAATAAAAAATGATTTAAAAAATAATTTTAGTATTATTTTAAGAAGTGATTGTGAAGATATTCATACATGGTTAGAAAAAGAATTAATTTTTAGAATAGGAAAAGTTGCAAAAAAACTTAGAACTGGTAAAAGTAGAAATGAACAAATTACTACTAGTTTAAAGATGTGGTGTAAAGATTCTGTAAAAAAATTAATTTCATATTTAAAAAAAATGCAATTAAATATATTATATTTATCAGAAAAATATATAGATGTTGTTATGCCAGGATATACTCATTTGCAGATAGCTCAACCAATACTTTTTTCTCATTTATGTTTATCCTATTATGAAATGATTAATAGAGATAAAATTAGATTAAGTAATTTGTTAAAAACCTTTAATTTTTGTCCATTAGGATCTGGAGCAATTTCAGGTATTTCATATAAAATAGATAGATATAAAATTGCGAAAGAAATTTTTTTTTCAGATATTACTAAAAACAGTATAGATAGTGTATCTGATAGAGATTATGTAGTAGAATTTTTATCTTGTATTTCTATAGGAATGATGCATTTATCAAGAATTTGTGAAGATTTAATTTTTTTTAATACTTCAGAAGCAAATTTTATAGAATTATCTGATATAATTTCTACTGGATCTTCATTAATGCCACAAAAAAAAAATCCAGATATTTTAGAACTAATAAGAGGAAAATGTGGAAGAGTATATGGATCTTTAATAAGCATATTAGTTATGTTAAAAGGAATTCCTATGTCTTATAATAAAGATATGCAAGAAGATAAAGAATGTTTGTTTGATTCTATAAATACTTGGAAAAATTGTATAAATATGATTTCATTAGTTTTTAAAAATATTTCAATAAATTATAATAATTGTTTAAAATCTGTAGAAAACAGTTATGCAAATTCTACAGATTTATTAGATTATTTAGTTAAAAAAGGAGTAAGTTTTAAAAATTCTCATGAAATTGTTGGTAAAATAGTTTTATATGCTATTAAAAAAAAAAAATATTTAAATCAAATTAATATTTCTACATTAAAATCTTTTAGTATTTTTTTTGAAGATGATGTATATGACTACATTTCTATAAACAAGGTTTTAGAAAGAAAAAATTCTATTGGTGGAACTTCTAAAAATCAAGTTCTAAATAGTATTAAATTAGCAAAAAAAAGAATATAATTTTTTAAAACAAAGCTTCTATTAAATTTTATTATTATTAGAAAGCTTTGTTTTAATAAAAAAAATTATTATTTAATTATCTAAAAAACTTTTTAATATTTCTGATCTACTTGGGTGTCTAAGTTTTCTTAAAGCTTTTGCTTCTATTTGTCTTATTCTTTCTCTAGTTACATCAAATTGTTTTCCTACTTCTTCTAATGTATGATCTGTATTCATATCAATGCCAAATCTCATTCTTAATACTTTAGCTTCTCTAGTTGTAAGACCAGATAATACTAAATTTGTTGCATTTTTTAAACTTTCTGAAGTAGCAGATTCTAAAGGTAATTCTAGATTTGTATCTTCTATAAAATCTCCTAAATGAGATTCATCATCATCTCCTATTGGTGTTTCCATAGATATAGGTTCTTTAGCTATTTTAAGTACTTTTCTTATTTTATATTCTGGTATTGACATTTTTTCTGAAAGTTCTTCTGGAGTTGGTTCTCTTCCTATTTCTTGTAATATTTGTCTTGATATTCTATTTAATTTATTTATTGTTTCTATCATATGAACTGGTATTCTAATTGTTCTAGCTTGATCTGCAATGGATCTAGTAATTGCTTGTCTTATCCACCATGTTGCATATGTAGAAAATTTATATCCTCTTCTGTATTCAAATTTATCAACAGCTTTCATTAGACCTATGTTTCCTTCTTGTATTAAATCTAAAAATTGTAAACCTCTATTAGTATATTTTTTTGCTATTGATATTACTAATCTTAAATTTGCTTCCACCATTTCTTGTTTAGCTTCTCTTGCTTTTTTTTCTCCTAAAAATATTTTTTTACTAATTTTTTTTACTTGATTTATAGATAAACCAATTTCTTTTTCTACTATTATTAGTTTTTTTATAATTTCATGTATTTCTTTTTTAAATTTTTCTATTTTTTTTGACCATGTTTTATTTTTTTTAATAGAATTTTTTATTGTTTTAAATCTTATTTTTTTTTTTTTAAATAATTTAAAAAGATTTTTTTTTGGTATTTTACATTTTTTTATACATATATTTATTATTATTTTTTCATGAATTAATATTCTTTTAGTTATGTTTTTAATATTGTTAACTAAATTTTTAAATTGTTTTGGAGTTAATTTAAATTGATTAAATATTTTTGATAATTTTTTTATTGATGAAACATATTTTATATCTTTTGTGTTTTTTATTTTTTTTATTTTTTTATATTGTTTTTTTAATTTATTAAATTTTTTTTTTGCTAATTCTATATCAATAATATTATCTTCATATTCATCTTCTATATTTTTATTATATTTGTTTTTATTTTTTTTTATAAATTCTGATTCTATTATATTTATTGAAAGAGGAATTTTTTCATTATTATATTCATATTTTTTTTCTACAAATCCAGTTATTATTTCTGATAATTTTATTTTTTTTAATTTTACTTTTTTATATTGATATAAAAAATTTTTAATTGATTTTGGATGTTCAGCTATTGTTGACTGTATTTTACTTATTCCTTTTTCTATTTTTTTTGCTATTTTTATTTCTCCTTTTCTATCTAATAATTCTATTGTGCCCATTTCTCTCATATACATTCTTACTGGATCTGTTGTTTTACCTAATTCTGAATCAGAATTTGAAATTTCTTGTACTTGTTCTTCTATAATATTGTCTCTTGAATTTAAATTATTTATTTGATTTAATGTTATATTTTCTAAATTTTGATTTTTATGTATAATTTGTATTCCCATTTCATTTATTATTTTTATAATATTATATATTTTATTAGAATTAGATAAATACAATGTAACAAAATTATTTATCTCTTCATAAGTTAAATATCCTTGCTCTTTTCCATGAGTAATAAGAAGTTTTAATTTATATTTTTTATTTTTCTTCATGGTATAATTTCCAAAATTATAAAAATATTAATAATTTAGTATACAAAATTTTTAAATATTTTTTATTTTTTATATTTTTTAAATATTTTTTTATTTATTTTCCATAGTTTTATTTTTTCTTTTTTTGTTAGGCCTTTGTGTCTTTCTTTATTTATTAAAAAATTTTGTTTAAATTCTAGATCTTTTTTAAATATATTTTTTATTAAATCTAAAAATACATCTTTTATTTTTTTTTTATATATCATATGATTCCAAATAGACATTTTTTTTATTATATAATATTTTTTTGAATTTCTAAATAATTCTAAAATTTGTCCAGTATTTATTTTTTTATATTTTTTACATATTTTTTTTATTTTTAATATTATATTTAATCCTAATATATTTTTATTATATAAATTTTTTATTTTATTAGGAATTATTTTATGTAAATTTGGATTTTGTATTAGTAATCCTATTAATATTTTTATATTAATATTTTTTTGTTTTTTTTTTTGTGGGATATTTTAAACTTATTTTTTATTTTATTAGGATTTAATTCATTTATTTCTAATATTCCTAATTTATTTCCTAATATTTTTTTTAAAAAAAATTTTATTATTTTTCCTGGTATTTTTTCTATCATAGAAATAGCTATTCTACTAAATTTAGTTTTTTTTTCTGGATTAGATAAATCGTTTTTTTTTAGTAACTTTTTAAATAATAATGTTGACATTGGAATAGCATTTTTTATTCTATTTTTAAATTTTTTTATTCCTTCTTTTTTTATAATACTATCAGGATCTTCTCCTTTTGGTAAAAATATAAATTTTAATATTTTTTCATCATTTATATATGGTAAAGAAATTTCTAAAGTTTTCCATGAAGCTATTTTACCAGCATTATCTCCATCATAACAATATATTAAAGTATTACAAATATTAAACAATTTTTTTATAATATATATGTTTATTGAAGTTCCTAAAATAGATATTGCATATTTTATTTTATTTTGAAAAAGTGTTATTACGTCAAAATATCCTTCTACTATTAATAATCTTTTTATTTTTTTATTATATTTATATACTTCAAATAGTCCATATAAATTTTCTGTTTTTTTAAATATTTTTGTTTCTGGAGAATTTAAATATTTTGGTATTTTGTTTAAAATTGTTCTCGCTCCAAATCCATTTATATTTCCTTTCAAATTTTTTATTGGAAACATAATTCTTTCTGTAAATCTATTTTTTATATTATTTTTTTCATTATATAATATTCCTGATTTTATTAAATTATTTATAAATTTTTTATTTTTTTTTATGTAATTTTTTGAAATAATTTTTATATTATTAGAATATCCTATAGAAAATATTTTAATACTTTTTTTATTTATTCCTCTTTTTTGTAAATATTTTATTGCAATTTTGTTTTTTTCTTTATATATATTTTTTTGATAAGTTAACGAAATTTTGTTAAGTACATTATATAAATTTTCTTCTTTAAAATACTTTTTAAAATATATATTTTTTTTTGGTATTTTCATTCCACTAAAAAATGAAAGTTCTTTAATGCTTTCTATAAAATTTATTTTTTCATAATTTATTAAAAAATCTATTGCATTTCCATGTACATGACATCCAAAACAATAATAAAATTGTTTTTCAAAACTTATTGAAAAAGATGGAGTCTTTTCATTATGAAAAGGACATATTGAATAGTAATTTTTTCCTTTTTTTATTATATTTATTTTAGAACTTATTAATTCTACAATATTAGTATTTATTAAAAGTTCGTTAATAAAACTTTTTGGTATTTTATATAACATTTTTATTAATTTATTGTTAATAGCCGGTCTTTTTTTAAGAACGGCTTTGTTTTAATGTTTATTTTGTTTAATACATTCTTATTCGTCTTAAATTTTCTCTATTTATTTTTTTTTTTAATCTTTTTATTGCCGATGCTTTTGCTCTTTTTTTTATTGTTGTAGGTTTTTCATAAAATTCTCTTCTTCTCATTTCTGATAATATACCAGCTTTTTCACATGCTCTTTTAAATCTTCTTAAAGCTATGTCAAAAGGTTCATTTTCTCTAATTTTAATTATTGGCATAAATTTTCTTTTTATTATATATTTTAAAATAAAAATTTAAAAATTATTTGTAAATTAATATTATTAAGTATATATTATAAAATATATATTTTATATTTTTTTTAAATAAAATATTTTATATTATTTTAATTATTTTTTTAAATATGAAAATATTAGGAATAGAAACTTCTTGTGATGATACAAGCATTGCTCTTTATGATGATAAAATTGGATTAATTTTTTGTTTTACCATAAGTCAATCTAATATACATTCTAAATATGGTGGGGTTGTACCAGAAATTGCTGCTAGATTACATTTAAAAAATATTTTTATTTTATTAAATAAATTAATTAAAAATAAAAAAATTTCTAAAAAAAATGTTAATGCTATTTCTTGTACAATAGGACCTGGATTATCTGGTTCTCTTTTAGTAGGGACTTCTGTTGCAAATTCTTTATCATATTTATGGAAAGTACCTATAATATTTGTTAATCATATGGAATCTCATTTATTTTCTTATATGTTAAACAAGAAATATTTTGATGTCCCAAAATTTCCTATATTATCTTTATTAGTTTCTGGTGGACATACTCAAATTGTATTGGCTAGATCTTTAGGAAAATATGAAATATTAGGTGATTGTTTAGACGATCCAGCGGGAGAAGTAATAGATAAAATTGCTAATATGTTAGGTATAAAATATCCTGGAGGAAGAAAATTATCTGAATTAGCTAAATTTGGAAAATCTAATATTTTTAATTTTCCTAAACCAATGTTATATAGTAATAATTTTAATTTTAGTTTTTCAGGTCTTAAAACTCATGTTAGTAGAATTATATTAAATAATAATTATATTATAGATGATATGTTTAAATTTAATATAGCTAAAGAATTAGAAAAAACTATTGTAGAAATATTAGTAAAAAAAAGTTTTAATGCATTAAAATTTACAAAATTAAAAACATTAGTAGTATCAGGTGGAGTTAGTGCTAATAATACTTTAAGAAAAAATATAAGAAATATGTCTAAAAAAATTAAAAATTGTTTTGTACACTTTACAAATAATAAATTTTGTACTGACAATGCAGCCATGGTAGCATATTTAGGAATGCTTTATTTTAAAAATGGTATGTATTCTTCTCCAAAAATATTTTTTTTTCCAAAGTTGTCTATTTCAAATAATATTTATTTCTAATATTTTAATTTTTCATTTATATATTATTTATATAAAATATTTTATAAAAAAAATATTATTTTATTTTAATATAAAACATTTTTAAAATTTAAAATTATTTACATAAAATATTTTTTTTGAGAAAATTATGAAAATATATTTAGTAGGAGGAGCTATAAGAAATAAAATTTTAGGATTACCTGTTAAAGATAGAGATTGGGTTGTTGTTGGGTCTAATACTAAATTTTTTATAAAGAACAAATATAAACAAGTTGGAAAAAAGTTTCCAGTATTTTTACATCCACATACTCATGAAGAGTATGCTTTAGCTAGAACTGAAAAAAAAAATGGTTTTGGATACAAAGGATTTAAAGTTAATTATTCTTCTGATATTACTTTAAAAGAAGATTTATATAGAAGAGATATTACTATTAATGCTATAGCTAAAGATAAAAATGGAAAATATTTTGATCCATTTAATGGATTAAAAGATATTAAAAAATGTATATTAAAACATATATCTAGTTCTTTTTCTGACGATCCTTTAAGAGTTTTTAGAGTAGCTAGATTTGCTGCATTATTATTTCATTTAGGTTTTAGTATATATAAAGATACATTATGTTTAATGTCTAGTGATTATATTAAAAATGAAATAAAATATTTAGAAAAAGAAAGAATTTGGCAAGAAACAGAAAAAGCATTTAGAACTAAAAATCCAAATATATATTTTAAAGTTCTTTTTAAATGTAATTTAATAGAAATAATTTTTCCTGAAATATATTGTTTACTTAATTTGAACAAAAAACTATATTTTTTAAATAAAAAATATTTTTTTAGACAAAACATTTTTAAAAGTCTTTCATATATTTCTAAATTTACAAATAAAGTTGACATAAAAATTTCATTTTTCATTCAAATGTTTTTTTTAAATATTTATTTTTGTATTCCTAACAATAGTAAATTTTTATTTTTTGATTTTTTTTTAAAATATATTAATAATTTTTTTGTTAGAATAAATGTTCCAAACAAAATAAAAAATTTATCTATAATATTTGTTAAAAATATAAATTTTTTAATAAATATACATAATAAATCTTCGAAAGAAATAGTGCTTTTATTTAAAAAAATTAATGCTTGGAGAAATCCAGACATAGTTGAAAAATTATCTATTTTAATAGATTTTTATATTGACTTTTTAAACATTTTTTATAAAAATTTTTTTAATAATGATATTTCTTCCGGAAAATATTTAAAAAATGTTTTTAAAATTTCTAGATCTATTTCTTTTAAATCTATAAATAAAAATATTAAAAATGGTATAGAAATACAAAAAAAAATTAATAAATTAAAAGAATTAGCTATAGATAATTGGAGATATTTTTTAAATAAAAAAATATATAAAAATAAATTATAATATATTTTTTATTATAATATTTTTAATATTATTTTTATATATTTTAAAATATTTTTTTTAATTTATATTAAATTATATTTAATGAAATATTTTTTTATTTTTTTTTATATTTTTTATTATTCAAAACGGCACTTTTAGTGCCGTTTTTCTAATTTTCGACAATCATTATTATAGTTTTTCCTGAAGTAATTTTTCCTGACATTTTTTTTATTTTTTTTATTTTTTCCATATTTGATATAACAACTGGAGTAATAACAGATTTTGCGTTTTTTTTTAACATTGGCAAATCAAAAGTTATAATTAAATCTCCTATTTTTACATTTTGATTTTCATTAGCAAATTTTTCAAATCCTTTTCCTTTTAGTTTTATAGTATCTATTCCAAAATGTACAAATAATTCTATTCCTTCGTCAGATTTTATTGAAAAAGCATGTAAAGTATTAAATATTTTACTTATTTTTCCATTTACTGGGGAAACAATACTATTACCTGTAGGTTGTATTGCGATACCATCTCCAACAATTTTGTCTGAAAAAACTATGTCTGGTACTTTTTCAATATCAATTATTTCTCCAGATAGTGGAGCAAAAATTTCTATTTCTTTATTTTCACAATTTTTTTTATTTCCAAAAATATTAGAAAAAATACCCATTAGTTTCTCCTAAAATGTTTATTTTAATATATATTTTAAATTTTTTTTTAATAATTTAAAATATTTTATTTTTTTTCTTTAAAATAACTTTCTCTAATTATTTTTTTAATATTAGGTATTTCTGGAGAATTAACACTAAATTCGTCTATACCAATTTTAACTAAAAGTTTTGTAGCTAAAGGATTACTAGCTAATTCACCACATATTCCTGTCCATTTTCCATTTTTGTGAGATGCTTTTACAACTATTTTTATTAATTTTATTACAGATGGATGCATTTGATTATATAAATGAGAAACTAAATCATTTCCTCTATCAACGGCTAATGTATATTGAGTTAAATCATTACTTCCTATACTAAAGAAATCTACTTCTTTAGATAAATCATTGGATATTAAAGCTGCAGCAGGAGTTTCTATCATTATTCCTATTTTTATATTTTTATTAAAAGGAATATTATCTTTTTTTAATTTTTTTTTAACTTTTTCTATTTCTTTTTTTAAAAAATATATTTCTTTTAATGATATTATCATAGGAAACATTATTTTTAATTTTCCAAAATTAGATGCTCTTAATATTGCTCTTAATTGTGTTCTAATTATATTTATTTTTTTATAATATATTCTTATAGCTCTATATCCTAAAAATGGATTTTCTTCTTTAGGTAAATTTAAATATTTACAGTTTTTATCACCTCCTATATCTAATGTTCTTATTATTACTTCTTTATTTTTCATCTTCTCTACAATTTTTTTATAAATAATAAATTGTTCTTCTTCTGTAGGAAGTTTATTTTTACTCATATATAAAAATTCTGTTCTATAAAGTCCTATAGATTGTGCACCATTTTTTTTTGCTATATTAATGTCATTTATTTTATTTATATTAGCTCCTATTTTTATTTCTTTTCCATCTAAAGTAGTAGCTTTTAAGTTTTTAAAAATTTCTAATTTTTTTTTGTTTTTTAAAAATTTTTTATTTATTTTTTTTTTTGATATTATTGTTTTTTTTTCAGGATTTATATGAATTTCATTATTTATACTATCTAATATTATAAAATCTTTATTTTTTACTTTTTTTGTAATATTTTTTACTCCAACTATTGCTGGTATTCCAAGAGATTTTGCTATTATAGAAGTATGAGATGTTTCTCCTCCTAACTCTGTAATAAAACCTAATATGTTTTTTTTATTTATTTGAGAAGTTTCAGAAGGTGTTAAATCTTTACATATTAAAATTACTTTTTTATTTATTTTACTTAAATTTTTTATATTAATATTTAAAATATTGTTTATTATTCTTTTTCCTATGTCTTTTATATCAATTATTCTATTTTTCAAATATTTGTTTTTTATTTTCTTCATTTCTTTTATTTGTTTTTTAATTACTTTTTTTGTAGAAATTTCTGCTGTATTTCTTTTATTTATCAAATTTATTATATCTTTTGATAATTCATCATCCTTTAATATCATTATGTGTCCTTCAAAAATTTCTGATTTACTTTTTCCTAATTTTTTTTCTGTATATTTTTTAATTTTTTTTATTTGATTAATTGATTTTTTTATAGATTTTAGAAATTTTTTTATTTCTAAATTTATTTTTTTTTTTGAAATTTTTTCTTTTTTAATTTTTTTATTTTCTAAATTTATTAATAGCGATTTTCCTAATGCTATTCCTTTTGAAACTATAATTCCTGAAATCATAATTTTCCCTTAAAATTTAAATTGTATTATATATTTTTTTTAATTTTTTTATTTTAAGTTTGATATAAATTTTTTTAAATGATATATTGCCTTTTCTTCATCTTTTCCTTCTGCTGTTATTTTTATTTTTTTTCCATATGATAGTTCTAATGTTTGTATTTTAAATAAACTTTTTGCATTAACAGTATTTTTTCCTAATGTTATTTTTATATTAGAAACAAATTTTTTTGCTTCTTTTACAAATAATGAAGCTGGTCTTATATGAAGTCCATTTTTTAATTTAATTTTTATTTCTTTTGTTAACATTTTTTTTCTCATTAATTTTAAAAATATTTTTATAATTTTATTTATTATATTTTTATAGAAAACAAATATTTTAATTTTAAAATAACATGATTTTAAATAAAAATGTAAGCCTTTAAAAATTTATATAAATATTTTTATATATTTTAATAACTAAAAAAATTAAAAATGTTTATTTTAAATAATATATATATAATTAAGTTTTTAAACTATTTATAAAATTAAAAATTTATAAAATTATGAAATATATTGAAAATATAATTAAGAATTTAAGAAAAAAAATAAAATTATATGAATATTTTTATAACGTGTTAAATGTTTCTTTAGTTTCTGATTATGAATATGATATTTTATTAAAAAAATTATTAAAATTAGAAAAAAAATTTTCAGAATATGATTCTGATATTTCTCCTACGAAACAAATAGGAAATAATTTTTCTGAAGAATTTAAGTTGCGAAATCATATATTGCCTATGCTTTCATTAGAAAGTGTTTATAAAATAAGTAATTTTTATAATTTTTATAATTTTATCAAAAAAAAAATTAATAACGATAATTTAAAATTTTGTTGCGAACTTAAAATTGATGGTGTTGCTCTTAATGTATTATATAAAGATAAATTATTAGTACATGCTCTTACTAGAGGAAATGGATATTCAGGAGAAAACGTAACTAGTAATATAAGTGTAATAAAAAATTTACCTAAAAAATTATTAGGAAAAAATGTTCCAAAAGTTCTAGAGGTTAGAGGTGAAGTTTTTATATTAAAATCTGATTTTTTAAATTTAAACAAAAATTTACATAATAATTTTAAGAAATCTTTTTCAAATACTAGAAATATTGTTTCTGGTATTTTAAGAAGAAAAAAAAAATCTTATATATTTAATGAAAAACTATTTTTTATTGTATATGGTGTTGGTTTTGTACATCCAAACAATTATTTTAAAAGTCATTATTTTATGTTAAATAAATTGAGATCTTTTGGATTTAATATAAGTAAATATAATAATTTTTGTAAAAAAAAATGTAATGTTATTAGTTTTTTTAAAAGAAGTTTATTAATGAAAAACAAAATTGATTTTGATATAGATGGTATAGTTATAAAATTAGATTCAATAAATTTACAAAAAAAAATTGGATATACTAATAAATTTCCTAAGTGGGCTATAGCAATTAAATTTAATACAAAAAATATATTAACAAAAATATTAAATATAAATTTTAAAGTAGGAAGGACTGGAATAATAACTCCTGTAGCTAAATTGTTTCCTATAAATTTTTCTGGAGTTATAGTAAAAAATGTATCTTTATATAATAAAGATAATATAAAAAAATTAAAAATAAATATAGGATCTTATGTATTAGTAAAAAGATCAGGAAATGTAATACCTAAAATTGTTAAAGTGATTTACAACAAAAATTGTAAAAATTTAAAAAAAATATTTTTTCCTAAAATATGTCCTTGTTGTAAATCTAATTTAGTTTTAAATAAAAACAAAAAATTGTATGTATGTATGAATGGTGTATTTTGCAATTCTCAAAAGAAAAAATTAATATTACATTTTTTTTCTAAAAATGGATTTAATGTTATAGGAATTGGCCCAAAAACTATTGAGATGTTAATTAATAAAAAAATGATAAATACTCCATTAGATATGTTTAAATTAAGTAAAAAAAAATTATTTAGTATAAAACATTTTAAAAAAAAAACTTTTGTAAATATTTTTAATAAATTAAAAAAAATTAAAAACATATATTTTTATAATTTTTTATATGCATTAGGAATTCCAGAAATAGGAATATCTGTATCTAAAAACATTTCTAAAAAATTTAATTCTATAGAAGAATTTTTATGTTGTATAAGAAATAATAATTTTAATAAGATAGTAAATATAGGAATAGTAATATCTAAAAATATATATAATTTTTTTATTATTAATAATAATGTAAAATATGTTTTAGAACTTTCTAAAACAATAAAAATTATTTTTTAAATTTTTTATTTAAATATTTTTTTTTGGGCTGTGCAGGATTTGAACCTGCGACCAATTGATTAAAAGTCAACTGCTCTACCAACTGAGCTAACAACCCATATATTTAAAAAATAAAAAATAATAATAAATTTTAGGTGATGTCGGGTTTGAACCGACGACTTCCTCCGTGTAAAGGAGGTACTCTACCAACTGAGTTAATCACCTATTAAAACAAATAATAACTTAGTTAGTATAATATTTTTAATATTAACTAGTCAATATTTTTGTTTATGTTTTTAAACTTTTTATTTAAAAAAAATAATTTATAAAATATATATTTAAGAAAAATATTATGAAAATAAAAACTAGATTTGCTCCTAGCCCAACAGGAAATTTACATTTTGGTAATGTTAGAACAGCTTTGTTTTCTTGGTTATTTGCAAAAAAAAATAAAGGAAAATTTATTTTGAGAATAGAAGATACTGATGTTCTTAGAAATAATTTAAAATCAGTAAAAAATATTTTAGAAGTAATGAATTGGTTAGGATTAAATTGGGATGAAAAAATATATTTTCAAAGCAAAAGATTTAATTTTTATAAAAAAATAATAAATTTAATGTTAGAAAAAAAAATTGCATATAAATGTTATTGTTCTGAAGATATTTTAAAAAATAAAAGATTTTATCAAATTTTAAAAAAAAAAAAACCTAAATATGATGGAACATGCAGAAATTTAGAAAATAACATTTTTTTTAATAAAAAATCTTTTGTAATAAGATTTAAAAATCCTAAATCAGGATATGTAGAATTTCATGATAAAATAAGAGGTATAATAAAATTTAATAATAGTGAATTAGATGATTTTATTATTCAAAGAAGAGATGGAAGTCCTACTTACAATTTTTGTGTTGTTGCAGATGATTTAGATATGAAAATAACTCATGTTATTAGAGGTGAAGATCATATAAGTAACACTCCTAAACAAATAAATATATTTTGTTCTTTAAATGCTAATGTTCCTATATATGCACATTTGCCTATAATTTTAGATAAAAATAAAAATAAAATTTCTAAAAAAAATAGTAATATTAATATTATGAAATATTTTAGGGAAGGATTTTTGCCAGAAGCAATATTAAATTATTTAGTAAGATTAGGATGGTCTCATGGAAATAAAGAAATATTTAGTATATCTGAAATGAAAAATTTTTTTTCTTTAAATAAAATAAGTAAGTCTTCTAGTATATTTAATATTAAAAGATTATTATATTTAAATAAATATTATATAAATAATATAATTGATATTAAAAAAATAATTTTATTATTAAAATATTATTTTAAAAAAGAAAATATAAATATTAAAAATGGTCCTAATATTGAAAAAGTTTTTAATATTTTTAAATATAGATGCTCTTCATTAAGAGAAATAGTTATTTCTTCTAATTATTTATATGATAAATTTTTAAATTTAAAAAATATTCTTTTAATAAATTTTTCTAATAAATATATTTTAATAATATTTAAAGTTTCTTATTATAATTTTAAAGATATAGATTTATGGAATTCTTCAAAAATATGGAAAAAAATTGTTTTTATGTCAGATAAAAACAATTTTGATTTAAAAAATGTAATTGATATATTAAGAGTAACTTTTACTGGAAAATTTAATACTCCTAGTATTAGCAAAATTATTTATTTAATTGGTAAAAAAAGAATTTTATATAATTTAAAAAAATGTATTTTGTTTTTAAAGAGTTCTTTTATATAATATTTAATAATATTTTTTATTTTATAAATTTTTTATTAATATTACATGAAATTTATTACTTAATTTTCATGTAATATTATTTTTTATATTTTTATTTTTATATTTGCATATTCATAATTTCTTGATATGCAGACATTATTTTATTTTTTACTCTTAAAGCAATTTCTAGATATAATGAAGATTTTTCTAAATCTAACATTACATCACTAACAGATTTTTTTTGTGTTTTATTATTTTTAAATAATTTTTCTATTTTATAATTTTCTATTTCTTTAAATTTATTTATTTTTTCAATTTTAGAATTAAAAAATTTATAAAAATTATTTTTAGGTTTATTTTTTTTGATGTTTATTTTATTACTTAATTCATTAAATTTTGTTATAATATTATGCTTATTTATAATCATATTTTTTTAAATATTTAATTAAATTAAATTTAATTTTCATTATATTATATTTTATTTTAAAATATTTTAATAGATATATCTTATTTTTTATAACATGAGAAAATTTTTATGAATGAAAAATTATCGTTTGAAAAAAAAATAGAAAAAAATAATTTTTTTAAAATTTTTTTTAATATTATAAAAAAAAATATTATTGTGTTTTTAATTTTAGTATCATTATTTTTAACATCAGTATTTTCTATTTTTTTTTTATATAGATCAAATAATTATTGTACATTATATAATAATTTATCTAATGAAGATAAAAATTCGATTATTTTAGAATTGTCTAGTATGAATATTCCTTATAAAATTTATAGTTCTGACAATAAAATTAAAATACCTAGAAATTTAATTTATCAAGTTAGAATGAATTTATCTGAAAAGGGAATTCCTAAAGAAAATATAAATGGTTTTGAAATATTAGATAAAGAGAAATTTGGAGAAAGTCAATTTCATGAAAGAATAAATTATCAAAGAGCATTAGAAGGAGAATTATCAAAAACTATAATGAAAATAGATTCTATAAAAAATGCTTCTGTTCATTTAGTAATTAATTCTAAATCAATTTTTATAAATAATGATATAGATTCTTCTGCATCAATTTTGTTAACATTAAAGTTTGGAAAATATTTAGATTCAAATAAAATAGATGCAATTTTACATTTAGTATCTACAAGTGTATCTGGTTTAAAATATAAAAATATAACTATAGTAGATCAATATGGAAATTTTTTGAATAAATTATCAGATATAGATATATATGGAAATAGTAAATTAATTTATATAAATGATATAGAGCAAAAATATAAAAAAAAAATTGAAGAAATTTTAATTCCATTATTTGGTATAAATAATATACATGCTCAGGTAACAGCACAAGTAGATTTTGATAAAAAAGAAAAAGTAGAAGAGCATTATAAACCTAATTCAAATATTTTTGATAAATCTATTAGATCTAATCAAAGTGTTTATAGTAAAGAATTTCATAGTGAAAATAAAAATGTTAATATAAAAGAAAATTATTTAAAAAAAAAAGATGACAAAGATATAAAAAATAATTTAAATTCTAATATGTCTAAACAAGATATTAATTCTAAAAAAAATATAATTAATGATAAAGATAATAAAAATTTTTTGAACAATGGTGATTATGTTTCTAATTATGATAATACTACTAATTATGAATTAGATCATAACATTATAAATACTAAAATGAATGTAGGAAACTTAAAAAAAATTTCAGTAGGTATTGTAATAAATTATATAAAAGATTCTAACGGGAAATTTATACCATTAAATATAAATGATATTGAAAAAATAAAATGTTTAGTAAAAAATTCAATAGGATTTTCTGAAGAAAGAGGTGATACGGTAGATTTAGTAAATTCATTATTTTTTCACAATCCTGAAATAAAAAAAGAAAAAAATATACTTGTAGAAAAAAATTATTCAGACATTTTTTTTGACAATTTTTTATTTATTTTATTAACTATTATATTATTTATATTTTTTTATGAATTTTTATTAAAAAAAATATTTTTTTATATATTTCGAAGAAATAAAAACAATAATAAAAATATAAAAATAAATAATAAAGATGTAAATAATAAAGATGTAAATAATAAAGATGTAAATAATAAAGATGTAAATAATAAAGATGTAAATAATAAAGATGTAAATAATAAAGATGTAAATAATAAAGATGTAAATGATAAAGATGTAAATAATAAAGATGTAAATAATAAAGATGTAAATGATAAAGATGTAAATGATAAAGATGTAAATAATAAAGATGTAAATGATAAAGATGTAAATAATAAAGATGTAAATGATAAAGATGTAAATGATAAAAAATATATAAATAAAAAAATTGTTAAAGAAAAATCTAAAGAAAAAACATTTTCTAATGCATTAGTAGTTACTAAACAAAATAAAGAAAATAAAAATATTTTTGAAAGAAAATCTTTATTTATAGCAAAAATTATTCGAAATTGGATAAATAAAAAATGAATAATAGTATTGATGGTTATACAAAAAGTGCATGTTTATTATTTTTTTTAGGAATAAAAAAAAGTATAAAAATATTAAAGTATTTTAATGTAGATGAGAAAAGAAAAATAATATTAAAATTGTCGGATACTTCTATATTATCTAAAAAAAATATAGACATATCTATAAAATCTTATAAAGAATATTATAAAAATTTATTTTTTAATAAAAAAAAATATTTTAATAGTTATTTAAAATCTATAGTTAATAAATCTTTTAATAAAGAAGATAGTTTATTTTTAATTGATAGTATTAATAATAAATCAACTTTTTTGAAAAATGTAAAAAAAGCAAATTCAATTAATGCTAAAAATTGTTATCTAATTTTTAAAAAAGAACATCCTCAGATAATTTCTGTGTTTTTAAAATATTTAAATAAAAAAAAATCTTTTAAGATATTATCTTTTTTTGAAAAAAAGTGTAGTAAATAATAAAGATGTAAATAATAAAGATGTAAATAATAAAGATGTAAATAATAAAGATGTAAATAATAAAGATGTAAATAATAAAGATGTAAATGATAAAGATGTAAATAATAAAGATGTAAATAATAAAGATGTAAATGATAAAGATGTAAATGATAAAGATGTAAATAATAAAGATGTAAATGATAAAGATGTAAATAATAAAGATGTAAATGATAAAGATGTAAATGATAAAAAATATATAAATAAAAAAATTGTTAAAGAAAAATCTAAAGAAAAAACATTTTCTAATGCATTAGTAGTTACTAAACAAAATAAAGAAAATAAAAATATTTTTGAAAGAAAATCTTTATTTATAGCAAAAATTATTCGAAATTGGATAAATAAAAAATGAATAATAGTATTGATGGTTATACAAAAAGTGCATGTTTATTATTTTTTTTAGGAATAAAAAAAAGTATAAAAATATTAAAGTATTTTAATGTAGATGAGAAAAGAAAAATAATATTAAAATTGTCGGATACTTCTATATTATCTAAAAAAAATATAGACATATCTATAAAATCTTATAAAGAATATTATAAAAATTTATTTTTTAATAAAAAAAAATATTTTAATAGTTATTTAAAATCTATAGTTAATAAATCTTTTAATAAAGAAGATAGTTTATTTTTAATTGATAGTATTAATAATAAATCAACTTTTTTGAAAAATGTAAAAAAAGCAAATTCAATTAATGCTAAAAATTGTTATCTAATTTTTAAAAAAGAACATCCTCAGATAATTTCTGTGTTTTTAAAATATTTAAATAAAAAAAAATCTTTTAAGATATTATCTTTTTTTGAAAAAAAGTGTAGATATGAAATTATTAAAAGAATGTTTGAAACTAGCAAACTTAGTGAATTTTCTAAGAATGAATTTTTTAAAATAATTAATTTTTTATTTAAAAAAAAAAAAATATTAGAAAAAAATAATTTAGACAAAGCAATTAACATTTTTAATTTATTTTCTAAAAAAGAAAAAATTTTTATATTAAAAAATTGTTTTAAAAATAATTATAATGTTAGAAAAAAAATTATTTGTGAAATGTTTTCTTTTAAAGATATATTTAAAATGAGTGATTGTCATATATATATTTTATTAAAATATGTTAATAAAAAAATTTTATATATTTCTATAGAAAATTTAGAAGAAAAATTTAAAAATAAAATTTTAGCAAACATGTCTAAAAAACAATTATATTATTTTTTTAAAATGATAAAAAATAGTAATTTTAAAATTTCTTATGAAGAAATAAAAAGTAGTAGAAAAGATATTTTAAAAATTGTAAAAATTTTATTAGAAAAAAATATATTAATGTTAGAAGATATAGAGAAAATTTATGTATAAATCATTTTATATAAAAAAGTGGAAACCAAATTCTTTTTCTAAAAATGATAATAATATTTTAAAAAAAAATAATAGTAATTTTAATAATAAAAAAATTATAGAAAATAAAAAATTATTAGAAGAAGAAATTTATAATAAAGGATTTTTAGAAGGAAAAAAAATAGGACATAGAATAGAATTAAAAAAAAATAATTTTTATAGAAAAAAAAAAAAAATAGAAATAAAAAAAATAAAAAATTTATTTTTAAGTTTGCAAAAATCTATTAAGTCTATAGACTCTTATGTATCTATTAAAATCGTAAAGATATTTTTTAATATTATTAAAGATAATAATAAAATTTTTAATAACAATGGAACTAGAAAATTAATAAAAAATGTTAAAAAATATTTATGTAAAGAATGCATTTTTTTAAATAATTTAACTTTTAAAATAAATCCAAAAGATTCAAAAATATTTAAAAAAGAAATTGTAAACTTTTTAAATTTTAAAAATTGGGTTTTAGTAAAAGATAATAATATTTCTAAAGGAGAATGTGAAATTGTTTCTCCTGAAATTAATGTTAATTTTACTAATGTAGACAACTGGAATAGTTTATATAGAATTTTTTTGTTAGAGAAAAATTAATGAATCAAAATTTAAAAAATTGGTTAAAAAATATAAATTTATTATATAATAAAATGCATAAATTTCCAATAGCTACAAAATATGGATATGTAATAAGTTTTGTTGGTTTACTTATAGAAGTTTCTGGTATAAGTTTATCTGTTGGAGAAATTTGTATTATAGAAGTAATTTATAATAAAAAAAAATTTTTTGTTGAAGCTGAAGTAACTGGATTTAAAAATAGAAATATTTTTGTTATGTTGTTTGAAGATTCTAAAGGAATATCTCCAGGTTTAAGAGTTTTTCAAAAAATTGATAAAAATGGTAATAATATAGGAAAGATGCTTCCTGTAGGAAAAAAATTGTTAGGAAGAGTTGTGGATAGTTATGGAAATTCTATAGATAATTTAAAAAATTTAAATTGTAATAATTTTATATCTACTTCTTACAAAAAAATTAATCCTTTAAAAAAAAAACCTATAAATCAAATATTAGATACTGGAATAAGAGCAATAAATTCTTCTCTTACTATAGGTAGAGGTCAAAGAATAGGATTATTTGCTAGTTCTGGTGTTGGAAAAAGTGTTTTATTAAGTATGATATCAAAAAATTCTAAATCAGATGTGTTTGTGATAGGTTTAATAGGAGAAAGGAGCAGAGAAATATTAGAATTTGTAGAAAATATAAAAAGTGCAAATAATTTTTCAAAATCTGTAGTTATAGTTGCTCCCGCTAACAATTCTCCATTATTAAAAGTACAAGGAGCTTTATATGCAATAAGCGTAGCTGAATATTTTAGAAAAAAAGGTAATCATGTACTTTTTATATTAGATTCTTTAACACGATATGCTATGGCTGAAAGAGAAATATCTATTTCTATGGGAGAAATTCCTGTTATGAGAGGATATCCTACTTCAATTTTTTCTAAATTACCATTTTTTATAGAAAGATCAGGTAATAATGAAAATGATAATTGTTCTATAACTGGATTATATACTGTTCTAATAGAAAACAATAAAAATTTAGATCCTATTTCTGATTTAGCTAAATCTATTTTAGATGGACATATAATGCTTTCTAAAAGTTATTCTAATTCTGGTCATTATCCAGCTATTAATATGGAAACTTCTATAAGTAGAGTTATGTCAAATTTAGTAGGAAAAGATCATTATAATAAAGCTATTTATTTAAAAAAATTAATATCTATATATAGAAAAAATAAAGATTTAATAAGTTTAGGAGCTTATGTAAAAGGAAATGATAAAGTTTTGGATACTGCAATAAAATTATGGCCTAAAATAGAAAAATTTTTAAAACAAGATAAAGACATTATATGTAATTTTAATGAATCTTATAAAAAATTAAATGAATTAATAAAATAATATTTTGGAATTTTTTATGAATAATAGAGTTAAGTTAATTAAATTATTAATTTCTTTAGAAAAAATAAAAATGAAAAAAGTTTATAAAAATTTTTTAAATTTATTAAATTATAAAAAAAATAATGAATTAAATTTAAAATTATTAAAAAGATATAAAAAAATATATTTAAAAAAAAATAATGAAAAGATTTTTATAGGAATAAATTCTGTAGAAATAAAAAATTTTAATAATTTTTTAAATATTCTTAGCAATCAAATATTTCAAAAAGAAAAAAATATTTTTGAAATTAATATTAAAAAAAAAATGTTTTTAAAAAATATTTTAAAAAATAAAAGAAAAATAAATATATTAAAATTTTTTAAATTATATTTAATAAATAAAGAATATAATAAAGATATTTGTATAATTGATTTTAATAATGAAGAGTTAATGCAAACTTTTTTTTTAATAAATAAAAATCTAATATTTTATTATTAATTTTTTATTTTTATAGTTTTATAATTTTTTATTATATAAGGAAATTTTATGAATAAATATTTTGGTAATTTTATACATGTTAATAAAGTTTTAGAAAAGTTTGATAATTTTTCATGTAATAAAAAAAAAAATATAAAAAACTTTGTTAATAACGATTTTAATTTTTTTAATATTTTATATGCTAATTTAAATAATATATATTTAAAAGAAAAGTTTTTATTAGAAATTTTATTTAAAAATTTTTCTAAAATTTTAGAAAAAAAATTATCTAATATGTTACATTATAAAATTAAAATATATGTTGAAGATATAAAAATACAAACATATAAAAAGTATTTTAAAAATATTAGTTCTTTGATAAGTTTAAATTGTTTTAAAATATCTTCTATAAAAGATTTTGGTTTTTTTATATATTCTAACAATTTCGTATTATATATATTAGAACTTTTTTTTGGAGGTAAAACTAATTTTTTAAATAAAAAGATGTTTTATAATGTTTCTTATAGTCAAAATTTTATTAGTAATAATATAAAAAATATATTAATTAATAGTTTATCAAAAATTTTAAAAAAAAAATTAAATTTAGATATATTTTCATATAAATTTGAAAAAATTTTTTCTATACATAATGAAAATTTTTTTTCTTTAAAAAATTTTTCAGCAATAATATTTTTTAAAGTTTTTACTAAAAATAAAGATTATAATACTTTTAATATATGTTTGCCACTTAGTTTTATAAAATATATAAATAAAATTATTATTAAAAAATCTAACAAAATATGTGATAATAATAATTTAAAAAAAAATTTTTATATGTTGAATGATATAAAATTCATAATGTCTGTTTTTTTACAAAATTTTTTTATTAGTTTATCGAAATTATATAAATTAAAATATAATTATATTATTGAGATAAACAATCCAAATGATGTTTATGTTTTTGTAGGAAAAAAATTATTTTTCTTAGGAAAAAATATAGCTTTTAAAAATAATAATTCTATTGTAATAAAAAAAATGACATATTTAAAATATATAAATTCAGGTGATAAAATGAACAATGAACTAGAAAAATTTAAAAAATATTTTTCAGAAAATGAACAAAAATTATATAAAAAAGAAAATGATAATAAAGTATTTTCAGATAATTCTTATAAAGAAAATTTAGAAAAAGATATTTTTAATGAAAAAATAAATTGTATAGGAGATATAAAAATTAAAATTTCTGTTAGATTAGGAAGTACAAATATAAAAACAAAAAAATTATTATCTATAAGAAATGGATCAATAATACAATTGAATCAATTAGCAGGAGAACCTTTAGATATATTAGCAAATGGTTGTTTAATAGCAAAAGGTGAAATAGTAGTTATAAAAAATAAATATGGAATAAGAATTGTAAATATAATAAACAATATTAATAATTTAAAATAATTTTTTAATTATATTTTTATTTTTTATAATAATAATATTTTTTTTAATATTATAATTATTAAAATATATTAAAATTTTTTAAATAACTAAATATTTTGGAAATTATAATGAAATATAGTAAAATTTTATTATTTTTGTTTTCATTACTTTCTACTTCTGTATATACAATGAATTTAGATTCAATAAATAATTTATTTTTTAATAAAGGAAGTGATCTTTCTATTCCTTTAGATATTTTAATAATAATGAGTTCTTTAAGTTTTTTACCTGCTATAATTCTTTTAATGACTAGTTTTACTAGAATTATAATTGTTTTGAGTTTATTAAGAAATGCTTTAGGAATGACTTATTCTCCTCCAAATCAAATATTAATTGGATTGAGTTTATTTATTACTTTTTTTATAATGTCTCCTGTATTTAACTTAATTTATAAAGATTCTTATTTGCCATTTATTAATAAAAAAATTAGTTCTGAAATAGCTATAAATAGAGCTGTGTTTCCATTTAAAAAATTTATGTTGAGTCAAATTAAAGAATCAGATATATCTTTTTTTTTAAAATTATCTAGAGAAAAAATAGTTAAATTTGATAATAAATATGACATACCTATGTATGTAGTAATACCTGCTTTTGTTTCTAATGAATTAAAAATAGCTTTTCAAATAGGTTTTATAATATTTATACCATTTATAGTAATAGATTTAATTATATCTAGTGTTTTAATGGCATTAGGTATGATGATGGTTCCACCGTCTAGCATATCTTTACCATTTAAATTAATACTTTTTGTATTGTCAGATGGATGGAATTTATTAATTAGTTCTTTAGTAAAAAGTTTTTATTTTTAAATTTTATTTAAATTTTAAAATATTAGGTAAAAAATATGACTTTAGAAACTGTAGATAGTTTATTAGGTGAATCAATAAAAATGATTTTAATATTATCTATGCCATTATTAATTGTTGTATTGTTAATAGGTTTAATAATTAGTATATTACAATCTGCTACTCAAATTAATGAACAAACTTTGTCTTTTGTACCAAAAATATTTTCTATATTAAGTATATTAGTATTATTAGGTCCTTGGATGTTAAATACTATAATAAATTACATTAAAGATTTATTTAAAATTTTACCTATTATTATAAATGCATGATAAATTTTAATTTTTATGAAATTTTTAATATTTTTAATAAATTAATTTTTCCATTTTGTAGAATATTACCAATATTAATTATGGTGCCTATTTTTGGAGAAAAATTTTTAAATAAAAGAATAAAAATATTATTTTCAATATTTTTAAGTTTTTTATATATAAATTTTTATAAAATAGAAAATGATATAAATTTATTTACTAATTATGGATTTTTAATTTTATTAAAACAAATATTTGTAGGATTTTTTTTTGGATTTATAATACAATCAGTTTTTTCTATATCTATTGTAATTGGTGAAATACTTAGTTCTCAAATAGGTCTTTCATTTTCTACTATTTTTGATATTTCACAAAAATGGAATTCTTCAATATTTTCTTATTTTATAAAAATATTTCTTTTAATGACTTTTTTATCTATTAATGGTCATTATTGGATAATTTATACTATATTTAATAGTTTTTTATTAATTCCAATTGAAAATTTAAATTTTTCTAAAAATATTTTTTTTTTAATATTTTCTTTTTTTTCTGATTTTTTTTATAATGGAATTTTAATTATTTTACCAATAATAATACTTATTTTGTCATTAAATATTATGATGGCTATATTAAATAGAACAATACCTCAACTTTCTGTTTTTTCAATTTTTTTACCTGTTCTTTTATTAGTAAGTTTATTAATTTTTTATTTTTATATATCAATTAATATAAACAATTTTGTACTTTTTTTAAGAAGTTCATTTGAAAAAATAAATAATTTAAAACAAAATTTAATTTTTTATTAAATTTATTTTTGCATATTTTAAAATAATATATTTTTAAAATTAAACGAATTGATTTATTTTATGTTTTTTATATTTTCAATTCGTTTAATAAATTTATTTTTAAAAAATTTTATTTTATGTTACATTCTTTATACCATACATGTTTTTTTAGTATTGGATCATATTTTTTTAATTTTAATTTTTCAGGATTATTTATTTTATTTTTACTAGTAGTATAAAAGTGTCCATTTTTTGAAGTTGATAACAATTTTATTTTTTTTCTAGATTTTTTAGCCATATTTTCCTCAAAAAAATATATTTTTTAAAAGTAATTTTTAAATATTTTTTCTATTCCTTTTTTATTTATTAGTCTTATTCCTTTAGTACTTATTTTTATTTTTATAAATTTATTTATACTTGGTACCCAAAATTTATGATTATGTATATTTGGTTTAAATTTTCTTCTATTTGAGTTCATAGCATGAGATCTTTTGTTACCAAATATAGTTTTTTTTTTTGTAATTTTACATATTTTTGACATTTTTCATCCTAATTTTTTTTATTTTTAAATATTTTATAATATAATATTTTATTATTTTGAATTTTTATAATTTTTGATAGACTTTAATATTTCTTCTTTAGCTTCTTTTTTATTACCCCAGCCAATTATTTTTATCCATTTATTTTTTTCTAGTTTTTTATAGTTATAAAAAAAATTTTGTATTTTTTTTTTAATATTACTTTTTAAATCATTTATATCTAATATATTTTTATATTCTTCAGTAATTTTTTTATTTGGTATACTTATTATTTTATTATCTTTTCCTGATTCATCTATCATTTTTAGCATTCCTATTGGAATACATCTTATTACAGATTTAGATATTATAGGATAAGGAGTTATAACTAAAGTATCTAAACAATCTCCATCTTCTGATAAAGTATTATTTATATATCCATAGTTATATGGATAAAACATAGCTACAGGAATAAATCTATCTACAAATATATTTCCACAATTTTTATTTATTTCATATTTTACTGGACTAGAATTAGATGATATTTCTATTATAGCAAAAATGTCATGTGGAGGATTTTTTCCTGATGATATTTTTTTTATGTTCATATTTTTAAAAAATTATATAATATTTTATATTTATAAAAAATATAATATTAATTATATAATATATTATATATCATTTTCTTTTTATAAAAAAATATTTTTGAATAATAAAAAAATAATATTTTGTAATATATTATTAAATATTTTTTTATAAAAATTATAAAAATTTATAAAATAAAAATAATTTTATTAATTTTTTGTTGAAGTTAGACTATAAGCCGGATTCTGTATTAAACAGTCATTCATCTAGATTAATAATTACTTATTAATTCATGCAACCTACCCAGACTTATTATTTTAACGGGTTATTTTTAGTCTTGTTTGGTCTTGCTCTAAGCGGAGTTTACATTGCCATAATTTGTTACCAATTTATGCGGTGTGCTCTTACCACACCTTTTCACCCTTTCCAAAAATTTTATTTTTTGGAGGTTTTTTTTCTGTTGCACTATTCATAAGTTTTCACTTTCCAGGAGTTACCTGGCGCTTTAACCCGTGTAGAGTCCGGACTTTCCTCTTTTCATATAAAAATATAATAAAATTTTTATAATATTTTTATTAAAAAAGCGACTGTATGTCTAACTTCAACTATATAAATATATTATATATATTTGTTTATGTCATTTTTTTTTTTAAAATATATTTATATAAAAAATTTTTTTTTAAATTATGTATTTTAGAAGTTATTTTTATAGATAAGTTTGTACTTAGTTTTTTTTTTAAAATTTTAAATGTTTTTAATATTTTTTCTTTTATTTTTTTTTTTTTATTATTTTGACCTTTTATTATTAAAACAATTTCTCCTTTTTGTCTTTTTTTATCAAATTCTAACCATTTTATTAATTTTTCTAATTTTGTTTTTTTTATAGTTTCCCAAAATTTTGTTATTTCTTTTGAAAATGTAATAGTTCTATTTTTACCAAAAAATTTTTTCATAATTTTTAAAGATTTTATTATTCTTTTAGAAGTTTCAAATAAAATTATAGTTCTTTTTTCTATAGACAATTTTTTACACATTTTTTTTATTTGTTTTTTTTTTTTTGGTATAAAACCTTCATAACAAAAACTTTTAGAATCTATGCCAGAACTAACAATTGCGGATATAGCAGAACATGCTCCTGGTATAGGAGTTATTTTTATATCTTTTTTATGACACATTTTTACTATTATATTTCCTGGATCATTTATCAATGGAGTTCCAGCATTTGAAACTATTGCAATATCTTTTTTTTTTAATAATTCTGAAAATATTTTTTTACTTTTTTTATTTTCATTGTTTTTATTTAAAGAAATTATATTAGATTTTATTTTATAAACATTTAATAATTTTCTTGTATGTTTTATGTTTTCTGCTGCTATTATATTTACATTTTTTAATATTTCTATAGATCTATATGTAATATCTTTTATATTTCCTATTGGCGTAGATACTATATATAAATTTCCAAAATTTTTATATTTTTTATTCATAAATTTTTATATTTTATGATTTTTAATATTATAACAAAATTTTTTTTTAAATAATAAAATAAAATTATATTTTTAGTTTTTAATTTTTATTTTTTTTGTTTTATTATAAAAATAATATTTATTTTGGATGTTTTTTATGAAAAGAGTAGTAATAACTGGAATAGGAATAATTTCTAGTATTGGTAACAATAAAAAAGAAGTTTTACAATCTTTAAAATTAGGTAAATCTGGAATTTCTTTTTCTAAAGAAATGTTTAATTTAGGTATGAAAAGTAATGTAATAGGAAATATAAATATAAAAAAATTTGGGAAAATTGATAATAAAATATTTAGGTTTATGAATATGTCTTCTGTATATTCTTATTTTTCTTTTTTAGAAGCAGTAAAAGATTCTAAATTAAATTTAAATATATATCAAAAAAATTATAGAGTAGGTTTAATTTCTGGATCAGGAAATGTGTCTTATGAATTTAATGATTTTTCAAAAAGAATGTTAAAAAAATATAATAAAATAGATCCATATTTTTCAATAAAAAATTTTCCATCAAATATTTCTGCTTGTTTATCTACATTTTTTAAAATATATGGAATTACTTATTCTATAAGTTCAGCTTGTACAACATCTTCACATTGTATTTGTAATGCTTTTGATTTAATAAAATATGGAAAACAAGATATTATATTTGCTGGTGGTGCAGAAGAAATAAATTTTAAATTAGCAAATAGTTTTGATGTTATGAAAGTTCTTTCTAGAAAAAGAAATGATTTTCCAAAAAAATCTTCTAGAGCATTCGATGAAGACAGAGATGGTTTTGTAATTTCTGGTGGTTCTGGTTTTTTAGTTTTAGAAGAATTAAATTTTGCTATTTCTAGAAATGCTAATATATATGCAGAAATTATTAATTATTCATGTCTTTCAAATGGTAAAAGTATGATTTTACCTTCAAAAGATAGATCAGCAAAATGTATGGAAAAAGCTATAAATGGTACAAAAATAGATTATATAAATGCACATGCAACTTCTACTAAAATAGGAGATCATATAGAATATAATGCAATTTTAAAAGTTTTTAAAAAATATAATTATATTCCTATAATTTCTTCTACTAAATCTATGACAGGTCATTCTTTAGGAGCATCTGGTGTTCATGAAATTATTTATACTATATTGATGATGAAAAACAATTTTATAGCTCCTTCTATTAATATAAAAAAATTAGATACTAGATTTAAAATAAATAATATTGCTTATAAAAAAATTAATAGAAAAATTTATACAGCTATGTCTAATAATTTTGGTTTTGGTGGAACTAATGTAAGTATAATAATAAAGAATTTTATTTTATAAATTATTATATTAAAATAAAACAATTATATTTTTTGTTTATATATATATATAATATATATAAATTTTATTTTTAGTTACAAAATATTTTTGGAGAAAAATTTTGAATCAATTAGATCAATTAAAAAAATATAGTACTGTTGTAGCAGATACAGGAAATGTAGAACTAATTAAAAAGTTTTCTACACAAGATGCTACAACTAATCCTTCTTTAATATTAAATGCAATTAAATTACCTAAATATAAAAATTTATTATTAAAATCTATAGAATATGCAAAAAAAAAAAATATTAATTTAAAAGAAACAGTTTCTTTAGCTAGTAATAAAATATCTGTAGATATTGGTACAAAAATTTTAAATTTTATACCAGGAAGAGTTTCAACTGAAGTAGATTCTAGATTATCATTTAATAAAAATTTATGTATTTTCCATGCTAAAGAAATAATAAGAATGTATGAAGAAAATGGAATAAAAAGAAATAGAATTTTAATAAAATTAGCTTCTACTTGGGAATCTATTCAAGCAGCTAAAGAATTAGAAAAAGAAAATATAAATTGTAATTTAACTTTGTTGTTTTCTTTTGCTCAAGCAAAAGCTTGTGCTCAATCTGGTGTATTTTTAATATCTCCATTTGTTGGTAGAATATATGATTGGCATATAAATAAATATAATTTAGATAGTATTAATATTGAAAATGATCCAGGTGTTAAATCTGTAAAAAAAATATTTAATTTTTATAAAAAATATTCTTATAAGACTATTATAATGGCTGCTAGTTTTAGAAATATAAATCAAATATTAGAATTGTCTGGTTGTGATTATTTAACTATATCTCCTACATTATTATCTGAATTAAAATCTAACTTTAATAAAATAGATAAAAAACTTAACTTTACTATAAAAAATAAAACTTATAAAAATAAAATTACTGAAGAAGAATTTAGATTTGAACATAATGAAGATATTATGGCTACAGAAAAATTATCTGAAGGAATAAGGCAATTTGGATATGATCAAAAAAAAATAGAAGATATCATTATTAAAAATATTTAATTTTATATAATATTTATATAATATATATTTTAAATTTTAAAAAATTTTGGAGTTTTTAATATGCATAAAAACAATTTATCAAATGCGATAAGAGCGTTAAGTATAGATGCTATTCAAAAATCTAATTCAGGTCATCCTGGCATGCCTTTAGGAATGGCTGATATATCAGAAGTTTTATGGAGAAAATTTTTAAAACATAATCCAAAAAATCCAAATTGGCATAATAGAGATAGATTTATTATGTCAAATGGTCATGGTTCTATGTTATTATATAGTTTATTGCACCTTACTGGATATGACTTATCTATAGAAGATATAAAAAAATTTAGACAATTTGGTTCTAAAACTCCAGGTCATCCAGAAAAATATATTACTGAAGGAGTAGAAATTACTACTGGTCCTTTAGGTCAAGGTTTATCTAATGCTGTAGGTATGGCAATTTCAGAAAGTATTTTAAGAAATACTTTTAATAAAAAAGATTTTAAAATAATAGATCATTATACATGGGTTTTTGTAGGAGATGGTTGCTTAATGGAAGGAATTTCTCATGAATCTTGTTCTTTAGCTGGTCATTTAAAATTAAATAAATTAATAGTTTTTTATGACAAAAATAATATTTCTATAGATGGAAATATAAATGGATGGTTTACAGAAAATATAAAAAAGAGATTTGAATCATATAATTGGAATGTGATAGATAATGTTAATGGTCATTGTAGAAATGATATAATAAAATCTATTAAAAAAGCTAAAAATAGTAAAGATAAACCAGTATTAATAGTATGTAATACTAAAATTGGATTTGGTTCTCCTAATAAAGAAAATTCTAGTGAATCTCATGGATCTCCTTTAGGAGAAGAAGAAGTAATTTTAACTAAAAAAAATCTTAATTGGAAATATGATCCATTTTTTATTCCTAATGATATATATAATAAATGGAATTGTATAAAAAAAGGTAAATTTTTAGAAAAAGAATGGAAAAACAATTTATTAAAATATAAAAAAAAATATCCTAATTTATATTTTGAATATATAAGAAGAATTAATAAACTTCTTCCTGAAAATTTTAAAAAAAATATTTCTGAACATTTTAAAAAAGTTTCTAAAAATGTTTTAAATATATCTACTAGACAAGCTTCTAGAAATACTATTGAAATTTTAGGAAAAAATTTAACAGAATTATTAGGTGGTTCTGCAGATTTGTCAGCTAGTAATTTAACTAAATGGTCAGAAGCTAGATCAATATTTAAAAATAAAAATGGTAATTATATAGATTATGGTGTTAGAGAATTTGGAATGACTGCTATAGCTAATGGAATTTTTCATCATGGTGGTTTTATACCTTATACTTCTACTTTTTTAATGTTTATGGAATATGCTAAAAATGCTATAAGAATGTCTTCTTTAATGAACACACAACAGATTTTTATATATACTCATGATTCAGTATGGTTAGGGGAAGATGGTCCTACTCATCAACCTATAGAACAATTATCTAGTTTAAGAATAATACCAAATTTAAATGTTTGGAGACCATGTGATGAACTAGAAACTATAGCAGCATGGAAATCCGCAATAGAAAGAAAGAATGGTCCATCAGCATTAATATTATCTAGACAAAATTTAAATTATATAAATGAAAAAAATAAAAAAGTAATTAGTAATATTTTAAAAGGAGGATATATAATTAAAGATTTTTCTAAAAATCCAAATTTTTTAATAATTTCCTGTGGATCTGAATTAAGTTTATCATACAAAGTATGTAAAATTTTAAATAAAGATAAAAATTATAGAATTAGATTGATTTCTATGCCTTCTACTAACGTATTTGATTCTCAAGAAAAAAAATATAAAGAAAAAATATTACCGTTACATATAAAAAATAGAATTTCTATAGAAGCTGGAATATCTGATTTTTGGTATAAATATATAGGTAATGAAAATTTATCTATTGGAATAAATAATTATTCACATTCAGCTCCCGAAAATATTTTATTGAAAAAGTTAAAATTCAAAAAAAAATATATAGTAAAAAAAATAAAAAACTTTTTTAATAATAGATTATTGTAATTTTTATATTTATTTTTTTTAATTTTTTATATTTTTACTAGGAAAATTTATGTGTAGTTCTATTATAAAATTATTTAATAAATTAATTTCTATACCATCTATTAGTCCAAATGATATGGGATGTCAAAAAATTATATCAAAAGAATTATTAAACATGGGTTTTTCTATAAAAAATTTTGATATAAAAGATACTAAAAATATTTGGGCTGAAATAGGAAATAAAAAAAATGGAAAAACATTAAATTTTTTAGGACATACTGATGTAGTTCCTTCTGGTAATTTATCTAATTGGAAATTTGATCCATTTGTTCCTACTATATATGAAGGAAAATTATATGGAAGAGGATCTTCAGATATGAAAGGATCTATATCTTCTTTTATAATAGCTATTAAAAGATTTTTACATAATTTTAAAAACAATATGAAAGGAAGAATAACAATATTATTAACTTCTGATGAAGAAGGAAATGCTAAAAATGGAATTAAAAAAGTAGTAAAAAAATTAATAAAAAATAAAGAAAAAATAGATTATTGTATAATAGGAGAACCTACTTCTGAAAAATTTTTAGGAGATACCATAAAAAATGGAAGAAGAGGTTCTTTGCATTTAAAATTGTTTTTAAAAGGAAAAGGAGGTCATATTGCCTATAAAGATTATTCTGAAAATTTAATTCATAAAGCATCTTTTTTTATTAATGATTTAATTAAATTAGATTGGCATGATAAATTTAATAATAAAGATGAAAATACTAATGTTCAAGTTTCTAAAATTTTTTCTGAAGATACAGTAGAAAATATGATTTCTGAAAATTTATTTATTAGGATAAATTTTAGATTTAGTTATAAAATTAGTGTTAATTATATAAAATCATATGTTAAAAAATTATTGAATTATTATAAAATAAAATATAATATGAAGTGGAAACTTTCAGCGAAACCTTTTGTGAATAAAAATAGTAGACTTTTAAATTCTGTTGTAGAAACTATTGTATTTTTTAATAAAAAAAAACCAAATGTATCTATGTCTGGTGGTACATCTGATGGAAGATTTATTAAAAAAATGAAACCTGAAATAATAGAATTAGGATTACTAAATAATACTATTCATAAACCAAATGAATTTGTAAAAATTTCTGATTTAAAAAAATTAAGCAAAATTTATGAAAAAATTATTGAAAAATTATTATTATAATTTTAAAATTTAATAATTTTTATTAATATTTTATAATACACGGAGTATCATTAGACACTCTGTGTATTTTTTTTTAATAAAAATTTTTATTTAAATAATTTTTATTTTTTTTGTTAAATATAATTTTTCTAAAAATATTTTTTTTTAAAAAAAAATTTAAAATACTATTATTTTTTTTAGATAATTTTGTTAAAGGTAATCTAACTGTATCAGTTTTTATTAGTCCTATTTTTTTAGATATCCATTTTATAGGTATAGGATTTGTTTCTATGAACATTAATTTATTTAGTTCATTTATTTCATTATTTATTTTTCTAGCTTTATAAAATTTTTTTTTAATTGCAAAATTGCACATTTTAAATATTTTATTTGGAATTATATTTGCTGTTACTGATATTACAGCATTTCCTCCTAATTGCATAAAATCTAATGCAGTAGTGTCATCTCCACTAATTAATAAAAATTTTTTATTTACAAAAGATTTTATATTATTTACTCTAGATAGATCTCCACTAGCTTCTTTTATACCTATTATATTTTTTATTTTAGAAAGTTTTATAACAGTTTTAGGTAATAAATCTGATCCTGTTCTTTTAGGTATATTATATAATATTTGTGGTAGATCTGTATTATTAGATATTTTTTTAAAATGTTCAAATATACCTTTTTGTGTAGGTTTGTTATAGTATGGCACAACATTAAGGCATGCAGATATTCCTGAGTTTTCTAATTTTTTTGTTAATTCTATTGATTCATAAGTAGAATTTGATCCTGTTCCTGCTATTATTGGTATTTTTTTTTTAGAATATTTTACTGTTTTTATAATTACTTTATAATGTTCTTTTTGAGTTAAAGTAGCAGATTCTCCTGTTGTTCCTACAGATACAATAGCATTTGTATTACTTTTAATATGATATTTTACTAATTTTTTTAAACTTTTATAACAAACTTCTCCATTAATTTTCATAGGAGTTATTAAAGCAACAATACTTCCTTTAAACATATAAATTATCTCTTAAAATAAAGTGTATTTTATAAAAATTTTTAAAAATAAAAAATTTTAAAAAGTATATAATAATTTTTATTTTTAATTATTAAAAAATATATTTATTCGTTTTAAACAAAAATTATAAAATATATTTTATTTTTTACATTGAGCATTATTTCTTAAAATATGATCCATTAATACAATAGCAATCATTGCTTCTGCTATAGGTACAGCTCTTATTCCAACACATGGATCATGTCTTCCTCTTACTACTATACTAGTATTTTCATTTTTTTTGTTTATTGTATTGCATTTTATTTTTATACTAGAAGTTGGTTTTAATGATATTGTTGCTATTATATCTTGTCCATTACTTATTCCACCTAAAATTCCTCCTGAATGATTTGATTTAAATCCATATGAATATATTTCATCTCTATTTTCTGTTCCTTTTTGTGTAGATACATTTGTTCCATCTCCTATTTCTACAGATTTTACTGCATTTATACCCATTAAAGCATAAGATATTTCTGCATCTAATTTGTCAAAAACTGGTTCTCCTAATCCAGGTGGTACATTTTTAGATACTATTGTTATTTTTGCTCCTATTGAATTATTTTCTTTTTTTATTTTTTTAATTAGATTTTTTATTTTTTTTATTTTTTTTTTATCTCCACAAAAAAAATTATTGTTTTTTACTATTTTCCAATCTTTTATTTCACATAATATAGGTCCTATTTGTTTAAGATATCCTCTTATTTTTATATTATATTTTTCAAATAAATATTTTTTTGCGAATGCTCCAGCTGCTACTCTCATACATGTTTCTCTTGCTGATGATCTTCCTCCTCCTCTATGATCTCTGATTCCATATTTTTTTTGATATGTATAATCTGCATGTCCCGGTCTAAATACATTTTTTATAGAATTATAATCTTTTTCTCTTTGATCTTTATTTTTTATTATTAAACCTATACTGGTTCCTGTAGTTTTTCCATTAAAAATTCCTGAAAGTATTTTAACTTTATCTTTTTCTCTTCTTTGAGTAGTATACTTTGAACTTCCTGGTTTTCTTTTATCTAATTCTTTTTGTATATATTTTTCTGAAATTTTTAATCCAGGAGGCATTCCATCTATTATGCATCCTAATGAGTGACCATGAGATTCTCCATATGTTGTTACACAAAACATTTTTCCTATTGTGTTTCCAGACATTTTAATTCCTATTTTTAATAAAAAATTTAATTATTTTGTTTTAAATATTATATACATAATTTTTATTTTTTAAGTAATTTTTTTATTTTTTTAAAAAATATATGTTTTTATATAAAAAAAATTTTATAATTATTAATATTGTTAATAATTTATTATTTTTAAAAATTTATAAAAATGGAAAAATTATGAATAATAAGAATTTTATTTCATTAAATGATTTATTTTTATTTAAAAAATCTTTTGAAAACATAGATAAAATGGTTCAGGATAATATTTTTTATTATAAAAAAAATGTTTGTAAAAAAAAAAAAAAATATAAAAAAAAAATTTTTGAAAAGGATTTTCATAAATATTTTTTTTCTAAAAAAAATTTTAATAGCAATTTATCTTATAAACCTATTAGATATGTTAGATCTAATTGTTTTATTAAAAAATTGAAGAAGTTGATATATGGAAAAGTTTTTCCTGAAATTTTTTTAGATGTTCATGGTATGAATATAGTACAAACAAAAATAGAGTTAGCAAATTTATTTACTATTTGTTATGAAAAAAAAATTTCGTATATAAGTATAATTCATGGACATGGAAAAGAAATATTGAAAAAACAAATACCTTTATGGCTTTCTAATCATCCTGATATTGTTGCTTTTCATGAAGCTCCTAGATTTTCAGGAAAAAGTACTTCAATTTTTGTAATAATAGATATTTAAAATTATAATTATAATTTAATATTATATTTTTTTTTAAATTTTAAAAATAATTATTTTTTTTAATATTTTTTTTATTAAAATATATAAAATTTATTTTAAAAATAATATTAATTTTTAAAAATTTTTAAAAATATTAAATATATTTTTATTATTTTTTATTATAAAATTTTAGAGAGAGATTTTAAATATGTATGATAATAAATTAAGAATAGCAATACAAAAATCTGGAAGATTAAGTAAAGATTCTAGAAAATTATTGAAAAATTGTGATATAAAAATAAATTTTCAGAAAAATAAATTAATTTCTTTTTCAGAAAATATGCCAATTGATGTTATGTGTGTTCGAGATGATGATATACCAGGATTAGTTATAGATGGTATAGTAGATTTAGGAATTGTTGGTAGAAATGTTTTAGAAGAAGAAGTTTTAAAAAGAAAATTTAAATTAGAAAAAATTTCTTTTAAAATATTAAAACATTTAGATTTTGGAATATGTAGACTTTCTATAGGAATACCAACTGAAAAAAAATATTGTGGTATAAAATGTTTAAATGGATTAAGAATAGCTACTTCTTATCCTTATATATTAAGAAAATATTTTTATAAAAAAAATATTTCTTTTAAATTGTGTAAATTAAATGGATCTGTAGAAGTTGCTATTAGAGCTGGATTAGCTGATGCTATTTTTGATTTAGTTTCTACAGGAGAAGCTTTAGTTTCAAATGGATTAAAAGAGGTAAAAATAATACATAATTCTAGTGCTTGTATAATTTCTAATAGTAAAAATTTTAATTTATCTAAAAATAATATTGTAAAAACTTTTATATCTAGAATTAATGGTGTTGTAAAGGCAAGGAAATCTAAATATATTATTTTTCACATATATTCTAATAAAGTGAAAAATATATTTAAATTGTTTTCAGAATGTGAAAAACCTATAATATATAAATTATTAGGAAATGATGATATAGTTTCTGTTCATATAATTAGCAGAGAATCAATATTTTGGAAAACTATGGAAAAATTAAAGGAATTAGGAGCTAAATCTATATTAGTTTTTCCAATTGAAAAAATGTTGGAGTAATTTTAAATGAATTTTAACAATAATATATATTTTTGGGAAAAATTAACAGATATAGAAAAAAAAAATGTATTAAATAGACCTATATTTTTTATAAATAAAAAATTGAAAAATAATGTTTTCAAAATATTAAAAAATATTAGAAAATTTGGAGATTCATATATATACAAATATAATTTTTTATTTGATAATTTTAATATTAATAAAATAAAAATAAATTGTAATGAAATAGATATAAAAGAAATTTTAGTAGAAGAAAAATTTAAAAATGCAGTTTTGCATGCTAAAAAAAATATAGAAAAATTTCATTTATTACAAAAAAAAAATAATAATATAAATGTTACAATAGAAAATGGAATTAATTGTAGATATTTAGAAACACCTATTTCTAATATAGGAATTTATATACCTAAAGGGATAAATTCAAATTTAATTTCTACTATGCTTATGTTATGTATTCCTGCTAATATTGTAGGATGTAAAAATATAGTTGTTTGTTCTCCACCAAAAATTAGTAATGAATTATTATATACTGCGAAGATTTGTAATATAAATAGTATTTTTCAAGTTGGAGGTGCTCAAGCTATAGGATCTATGGCTTTTGGAACTAAAACTATTCCTAAAGTTAATAAAATTTTTGGACCTGGTAATGCTTATGTTACTGAAGCAAAAATTCAAGTTAGTAAAATGAATATTGGTGTAAGTATTGATATGCCTGCTGGTCCTACTGAATTATTAATAATTTCAGACAAAAATTCTAATCCAAAATTTATATCTTCTGATTTGATTGCTCAATTGGAACATGGAGAAGATTCTCATGCAATTTTATTAACTAATTCATTTAGTTTAATAAAAAATGTTATAAAGGAAATAAAATTTCAATTAATAGATTTTCCTAGAAAAGAAATATTAACTAAATCTTTATATAACAGTAAATTTATTTTAGAAAAAAATTTATTTAATTGCATTAAAATTTCTAATATTTATTCACCTGAACATTTATGCATTTATTCTAAAAATTATAAAGATTTACTAAAAAATGTAAAAAATGCTGGATCAGTTTTTTTAGGAGAATGGTCTCCTGAAGTTATAGGAGATTATGTTTCAGGTTCAAATCATGTTTTACCTACTTATGGATATTCTTCTTCTTTATCTGGAATTGGATTGAAAGATTTTGTTAAAAATATTACAATTCAAGAAATAAATTATAAAGGATTTTTAAATGTATATAATACTGTAAGTGTTATGTCTAAAATAGAAGGTTTAGAAGGACATAGAAGATCTATGAAAATAAGAAAAAAATATTTAGAGGAAAATAAAAATTTTGAACTTTAAAAAATTAGTAAAATTTAATATTAAAAATTTTGTTCCATATAAATCTGCAAGAAATATATGTGTTGATGGTAGTATTTGGTTAAATGCAAATGAATCACCTATTAACAATGAGTTATTAGTATTAAACAAAAATTTGAATAGATATCCTAATCCTCAACCAAAAAATATTATTTTAAAATATTCTAAATATTCTAAAGTTAATGTTAATAATATTTTAATAAGTAGAGGTATAGATGAATCAATTGAATTATTTATAAAAGTTTTTTGTAAGCCTAATATAGATAAAATAATGTATTTTTCTCCTACTTATGATATGTATAGAATAACTGCAAAAATATTTGGAATAGATACTATAAATGTATTTTTAAAAGATTATAATAATTTTGATTATAATATAATTAAAAAAAATATAAAATTTTTAAAATTAATATATATATGTAGACCAAATAATCCAACTGGTGATATTATGCCTGAAGAAATTTTAATAAATATATTAAATTTTTGTAAAAAAACTTCTTTAGTCATAGTAGATGAAGCTTATATAGAATTTTGTTACTATAAAAGTGTAGTAAAATTAATAAAAAAATATTCTAATTTAGTTGTTTTAAGAACAATGTCTAAAGCATTTGGATTGGCTAGTGTAAGATGTGGTTTTTCAATAGCTAATTTAGAAATAATAAATATATTAAAAAAATTTATTGCACCTTATCCAATATCTACTCCTACATGTAATATTGTTGATAAATTTTTAAGTAATAAATTTATTAATTTTATGAAAAAAACAGTTTTGGAAATAAATGAAAATAAAAATTGGTTATTTAATAAACTTAAAAAAATTAATTTTATAAAAAAGGTTTTTGAAAGTTTTTCTAATTATATATTAATAAAATGTGTTTCATCAGATTTTGTTATTAAGAAATTAGAATCTAAAGGTATAATATTAAGAGATCAAAGTAAAAATTTTGGATTAAAAAATTGTATTAGAATTTCTATAGGAACAAAATTAGAATGTAAGAAATTAATTTATGAATTGAAAAATATTTCTTATAAAAATGTATTTTAATTATTTGAGAACATTTTATATATTATGAAAAATAAATTTTTGTTTATAGACAGAGATGGAACTATAATAGATGAGCCTATTAATGATTTTAAAGTAGATTCTATAGAAAAATTAAAATTTAAAGAAAATGTATTTACATCTTTATTAAATTTAAAAAAAAAAAATTATAAATTTGTTATGGTTACTAATCAAGATGGATTAGGAACTAATGAATTTCCTGAAGATAAATTTTATTTTGTACAAAATTTCATTATAAAAATGTTTTTGTCTCAAAAAATAAAATTTTATAATATTTTTATATGTCCTCATTATATTTTTGATAATTGCAAATGTAGAAAACCTAATATTGGAATGTTAAGTGAATTTTTAAAAAATAATAAATTAGATAAAAATAATAGTTTTGTAATAGGAGATAGAGATACAGATATAGAATTTGCAAATAATATTGGGATAAAAGGAATTTTATATAAAAAAAATTATAATTGGAAAAAAGTTGAAAAAAAAATATTATATTATAATAATATAACTATTTTTAGAAAAACAAAAGAAACTAGTATAAAAATAAAGGTAAATTTAGAAAAATATTATAATAGTAATATTAATACTGGAATAAAATTTTTTGATCATATGTTAAATCAACTAGCTTTTCATGCTAGAATTTATTTATATATAAAATCTATAGGTGACATAAATATAGATGATCACCATACTGTGGAAGATGTAGCTATTACTTTAGGTAAATCATTTTTAAAATCTATAGTTTTAAGAACTGGAATAAATAGATTTGGATTAGGAATAGTTCCTATGGATGAAAGTATTTCTAAATGTGTTTTAGATATTTCAGGAAGACCATATATTTGTTTTAAATCTAATTTAAAAAATAAATTTTTAGGAAATTTTAATTTAAATATGGTAAAACATTTTTTTTATTCATTAAGTTATTCTATGAAAAGTACTATACATATAAGTTCTTATGGAGAAAATGATCATCATATATGTGAAAGTATATTTAAATCTTTTGGCATTGCTTTAAGAAAAGCAATATTTATAAATTCTAATTATGTACAAAGTTCTAAAGGAATATTATTATGACAAAAGACATAGTTATAATAGATACTGGATCTTCTAATATATCTTCTTTAAAATTGGCAATTAATAGATTAGGATATGAAGTATATGTATCAAATGATTTAAAAATAATTAGAAATTCAAAAAAATTATTTTTTCCAGGAATAGGTAGTGCAGAATATATAATGAATTTTATTAAAAATAAAAATATTGATATTGAAATAATAAATTATAAAAATTTTGTTCTTGGAATTTGTTTAGGAATGCAATTATTTTGTAAATATAGTTTAGAAAGTTTTAATGGAAATATTATAAATACATTAAATATTATAAATAGTTCTTCTAGATTGATAAAATCAAATAGATTGTCAATACCTCATGTTGGATGGAATAATGTAGTATATAATAATAATAATATTTTATTTAAAAATATTCCTCAAGGAGAAAGATTTTATTTTATACATAGTTATATAGTTCCTATTAATAAAAATACTATTTCTAGAACTTTTTATGGAGAATATTTTTCTTCATCAATAAGATTAAAAAATTTTTTTGGTGTTCAATTTCATCCAGAAAAATCTGGATTAGCTGGATCTTTATTATTAAAAAACTTTTTATCGGTGTAAAAAAAATGATAATTCCTTCATTAGACATATTAAATAATAATATAGTTAGATTATATAAAGGAAATTATAAAAAAGTAAAATTTTATGATAATGATTTATTTTTTTTTGCAGAAAAATATAGATCTGAAGGAGCTAATTTTATTCATTTAGTAGATTTAGATGGAAGTAAAAATCCTAAAAAAAGACAAATAAAATTTATAGAAAAATTTATAAAAAACGTTAAATTATCTATACAAGTAGGAGGAGGAATTAGAAGTATAACAGATATAGAAAATTTATTATTATGTGGTGCTAAAAGAGTTGTAATAGGATCTTCTGCTATTACAGATTTTTTAGAAGTAAAAAAGTGGTTCAGAAAATATAGTGATAAATTAGTTTTAGCTATTGATGTTATTTATAAAAATAAAAATAAAAGTGAAATTAAAATAAATGGTTGGACCAAAAAATCAAAAAAAAATATTTTAGAAATTATTTCTTTATATATAAAAAATGGTTTAAAACATTTGTTGTGTACAGATATTAATAAAGATGGAACTTTAAAAGGTCCTAATTTTAATTTATATAAAAATATTACTGAAAATTTTAAAAATCTATCAGTTCAAGCTTCAGGAGGAATTAGTTGTTTAGATGATATAAAAAAAATAAAATTACAAAATATTTCTGATGTAATAGTTGGCAAAGCTCTATTAGAAAATAGATTTAGCTTATCGGAGGCTATTTCATGTTGGCAAAAAGAATAATTCCTTGTTTAGATATTAAAGATGGAAAAGTTGTAAAAGGAATAAAATTTAAAAATCATAGAACAATATCTAAAAATATATTTTCTATGGTAAAAAATTATGTAAAAGAAGGTGCTGATGAATTAGTTTTTTATGATATTTCTGCTTATACTCAAAATAAAATAGTAAATAAAAATTTAATATATAAAATTTCAAAAATTATAAACATACCGTTTTGCGTATCTGGGGGTATAAGAACGGTTAAAGATGCAAGTGAAATACTTTTGTCCGGAGCAGACAAGATTTCAATAAATTCTCCTGCTATTGATAATCCATTCTTAATAAGTAAATTAGCTGATAGATTTGGTAAACAATGTGTAGTAGTAGGAATTGATTCATTTTTTAATTCTAAATTAAATAAATATTTTGTTTTCAAATATACAGGAGATAATAAAAAAACTGTTAATACTAATTTATCTACTTTATATTGGGTTAAAAAAGTACAAAAATTAGGTGCAGGAGAAATAGTTTTAAACGTAATGAATTTTGATGGATTGAAATTAGGATATGATATAAAACAATTAAAAAAAATAAGAAAAATTTGTAAAGTACCATTAATTGCTTCTAGTGGTGCTGGATCTATGAATCATTTTTATGAAGTTTTTTATAAAACAAATGTAGATGGAGCATTAGCAGCATCAGTATTTCATGATAATAAAATTAATATAAAAAAACTAAAAATATTTTTATTTAAAAAAGGTATAGAAGTAAGGTTATGATTATAAAAAATATTATTTCTTCTATTAATTGGAATAAAATTAATAATATGATTCCTGTTATAATACAAAACAATTTTTCTGGAAGAGTTTTAATGTTAGGATATATGAATCAAGAAGCATTAAAAATTACATTAAAACAAAAAGTTGTAACTTTTTATTCAAGAGTTAAAAAAAGATTATGGACAAAAGGAGAAACTTCTGGAAATTATTTAAATGTAATAGATATAATTTTAGATTGTGATTTAGACAGTATAGTCATTTTAGTCAATCCTATAGGAAAAACTTGTCATCTCAAAAATAAAAGTTGTTTTAATTATAAAAATACTTGTTTTGATTTTTTATATATATTAGAAGATATAATAAACAAGAGAAAAAAATCTTCAAAAAATTCTTATACTAAAAAGTTATATAATTCTGGTATTGAAAGAATAGCTCAAAAAGTTGGAGAAGAATCTGTAGAAACAATTTTGTCTTCTTTAGGAAAAAAATCTAATAAATTTATTAATGAAGTTTCTGATTTAATATATCATTTATTAGTATTAATTAACGCTAAAAAATTAAATATGTATAAGATAATATGTAATTTGATTAAAAGAAATAAAAATGATTAATATTATTTTTTTAATATATATTTAAATTTTTATTTAACTTTTTATTAGGATTAATTATATGAAAAAAGAACATGTCGGAATAATTGGTATGTCCGTTATGGGAAGAAATTTATGTTTAAATTTAGAAAGAAATGGATATTTGGTTTCTATATTTAATAGATCTTATAAAAAATCTAAAAAAATATTAGTTGAAAATCCTAATAAAAATATTTTATGTTTTAAAAATATAAATGAATTTATTAGTTCTATTCAAAAACCTAGAAAAATATTTTTGATGATAAAATCAGGAAATGTAACTGATAAAGTTATAAATTCTATTTTAAAATATTTAGATAAAGAAGATATAATAATAGATTTAGGTAATTCTTATTATAAAGATACTATAAGAAGAGAAAAATATTTATATAATTTAGGTATAAAATTTATTGGTGCTGGTATTTCAGGAGGAGAAATGGGTGCATTATTAGGTCCTTCTATAATGCCTGGATGTAAAAAAAGTGTATATAATATAATGAAATCTATTTTTATAAATATATCTGCTAAATATAATGATTTTCCATGTGTAGATTATATAGGACCTAATGGTTCTGGACATTATTTAAAAATGATACATAATGGAATAGAATATGGAGATATGCAAATTATATCTGAATCTTATTATATATTAAAAAATTTGTTGAAAATGAGTAATGTAGAGATATCAGAAATATTTAATTTATGGAACAAAGGTGAATTAAATAGTTATTTAATAGAAATTACTAGAGATATTTTTTTAAAAAAAGATGACAAAGGAAATTATTTAATAGATTTTATATCTGATGTTGCAAAAAACAAAGGTACTGGTAAGTGGATTTGTAAAAATGCATTAGAAATAGAATCACCACTATCATTAATAACAGAATCTGTTTTTTTTAGATATATATCTTCAATGAAAAATGAAAGACATTTTGCTTCTAAAATATTAATAGGATCTAAAAATAATTTTGTATGTAATAATAAAGATATTTTTATAGAAGATCTTAGAAGGTCTTTATATTTTAGTAAAATAATTTCTTATGCTCAGGGTTTTTATCAATTATATATAATTTCAAAAATAAATAAATGGAATTTAAATTATATAAACATTGCTAAAATTTTTCGTTCTGGTTGTATCATAAGAGCAAAATTTTTAAATAAGATAATAGATGCATATAAAAATAATTTTAAATTAAAAAATTTGTTATTAGATAAATATTTTTCTGAAATATCTTGTAAATATCAGAATTCTTTGAGAAACATAGTATCTACTTCTATATTAAATGGAATACCAATTCCTGCTTTTTCATCTGCTATTTCTTATTATGATAGTTATAGATCTAATATGTTGTCTTCGAATTTAATACAAGCTCAAAGAGATTTTTTTGGATCACATAAATATGAAAGAATAGACATTAAAGGTAGTTTTCATACTAATTGGAAATAACATTTTTTATAATTTTAATAAATTTTATAATGTTTTAAATAGTGTTTACTATAAAAATATTATAAAATTTATATAATTAAAAATATTTTATATTATTTTTTATTTATATATAATTATATTTTAACTATAGTTTATTTTTTATAAAAATATGAAAAAAAAAATTTTAATAACATGTGCTTTTCCATATGCTAATGGTTCTATTCATATAGGTCATTTATTAGAACATATTCAAGCAGATATATTAGTTAGATATAAAAGGATGACAAATCATGAAGTTTGGTTTATATGTGCTGATGACGCTCATGGAACAGCTATAACTATAAAAGCTAATGAAAACAATATTTCAGAAGAACATTTAATATGTAAAATTTTGAAAGAACATAAAAGAGATTTGTACAATTTTGATATTATATATAATAAATATTATTCTACGCATTCTAAAGAAAATTTATTTTTTGTGAAAAAAGCATTTTTTTGTTTAAAAAAAAAAAAATTAATAAATAAAAAAAATATTAAACAATTTTATGATAATACAAAAAATATTTTTTTATCTGATAGATATGTATATGGATCATGTCCATTTTGTAAAAGTTTTAAAGAATATGGAGATAATTGTTCTTCTTGCGGTGCTTTTTATTCAGTTACAGATTTATTAAATCCTATTTCTTCATTTTCAAAAAAAACTCCTATTTTAAAAAAAACTGTTCATTTATTTTTTAACATTTCTTCTTTTAAAAATATTTTAAAAAAATGGATTTTTTCTGATGTTTTTAACAATAAAATTTTGAAAAAAGTTTTAGAATGGTTCAATATAGGTTTAAAAGATTGGAATATTTCTAGAGATCATCCTTATTTTGGTTTTGAAATACCAGGATTTAAAAAAAAATATTTTTATGTTTGGTTAGATGCTACTATTGGATATATAAGTACTTTTAAAAAATTATCTAAAGATTGTAATTTAAATTTTGAAGAATTTTGGAATAAAAAAAGTAATACTAAATTATATCATTTTATAGGAAAAGATATAGTTCATTTTCATAGTATATTTTGGCCATCTTTATTACATGCTATGTCTTTTAGAAAGCCAACTAAAATATATGTTCATGGTTATGTTAAAATAAATAATAAAAAATTATCTAAATCTAAAAATTATATAATTAGTGCAAAAAAGTGGTTAAAATATTTTGATTCTGATAGTTTAAGATATTATTATGCATCTAAAATTTCTAATGGAATAGAAGATATAAATATAAATGCAGAAGATTTTGTATATAAAATAAATTCTGGTTTAGTAAATAAAATTATAAATTTAGCTTTAAGAAATTCAAAATTAATAAATAAATATTTTGATGGAATGTTATCTAAAAATTTAGAAAACATGTCAGAATATAATAATTTTTTATTAAAATTTAAAAAAATTGATGTTTTTTTCAAACATTTAAAATATAAAAATATAATTATAGAAATTTTAAAAATTTCTAATTTTGCTAATTCTTATATTAACAAAAAATCTCCATGGTCTTTTGTAAAAAAAGATTCTAATTTATTATATGTTCAAAATGTTTGTTCTATAGGAATAAATTTTTTTAGAATAATAATGACTTATATGAAACCAATATTACCTAAATTATCTAAAAAAGTAGAACTTTTTTTAAATTCAAAATTAAGTTTTAAAAATTTAAAATTTCCTTTGTTAAATCACAGGATTTATAATATGAAAATTTTATATAAAAGAGTTTCAATAAAAAATTTTAACAAACTATTTAAAAAATAATTTTTTCTATATATCATTTTTCCAAGATATTTTCCATATTTTATTTTTTTTAATGTATTTTTTGTTTATTATTACAAATACTCCTATTGCAGATATAAAAATTTCATTATAAAATAATAATGGAATATTATTTTTGTATATATTTGGTATATTTATATGTTTCCACATTTTTTTTATTTTACAAGATTTATTTCTTTCATTTGTTTTTACAATTCCTTGAAATTGAAATCTTATATTTATTAAATCATTTTTTTTTGGAGCTGGTATTTTCATACCTTTTTTATTTATTTCTAATATGCCTAATTTTTCGGGAAGTATAATTTTTTTAAATGGATAATGACAAAAAATTATTTTATTTTTTATATTATCAATTTTTCTTATATAATAAATAATATTTTTACATTTTTGTATTTTATAATTTTTAAAGTTTGTAGATGATATTTTATGTTTTTTACACAAGACAAAATCTTTATATATTTGATTTATTCTTTTATATGATAAAAATTTTTTTGTTAAATTATATATCCATTTTCTTATTATTAATATTCCAATTTCTTTTGGAAAAATTTTTATTTCTTCTATTTTTATTTCTGTATTGTTTATATTACATTTTTTTAATATAGGTTTTATAAAAAAATTTAATATTTTTTCATTTTTTTGACATATTTTTGAAGTTCTATATAAATTTTTTAAAAAAAAAGGCCATTTACTTTCAAATTTTGGAATTATTTTTAGTCTAATAAAATTTCTTTCAAATTTTGTATTTAAATTACTTTCGTCATTTATCCATTTTATTTTTTTTTTAATAGCCCATTTTTCTAATTTTATTTTATTTATTTTTATAAATGGTCTTATTAAAAGTTGATTTTTATATCCAAAAATTTTTGAATTTTTAATTCCAGATAAACCTTTTGGACCGCTTCCTCTTTTTAAAGCTAATAATAATGTTTCACATTGATCATTTAAATGGTGACCTGTGACAACTATTTCTTTTTTTAATAATTCTTTTTTTATTATATTATATCTTTCGTTTCTTAATGAATTTTCTAAATTTTTATTATATTTTTTTTTTATTTTTTTTATAATAATTGGTATTTTATTTTTTTTACATTCTTTATAACAATGATATTCCCAACATTTAGAATTTTTGCTTATTTTATGATTTATATGTATTGCTCTAATTTTTATATTTTTTAATTTTTTTTTTTTTAATTCAATTAATTGATATAATAAAACAGTGGAATCTAATCCTCCACTATATGCTACTAATATTTTTTGATTATTATTAATATGTTTTAATATACTTTTTATTAACATTTTTAATATTAAAAATATTTTTAAAATTTTTACGTCCGAGTGGATTCGAACCACTGACATCCATCATGTCATAATGGCACTCTAACCTGCTGAGTTACGGACGTATAATATTATTATAAAATTAATAATATATAAATTATATTTTTTAAATATAATAACATATTTTTAACTAAAAATGTTAATTAGATATTTTGTTTATTATAAATTTTTGCTATAGATATTATTTATATATAATTTTATTTTTTTTTAAAAATATGAAAAACATTGTTTTTATTGTAAAAATAGCATTTAATATACCTGTTAATAAAATATTTTCATATTTATATAATCTTAGAGAATTTCCTATAATTGGAGGAAGAGTAATAGTAAATTTTAATAATAAAAAAATAATAGGAATAATATTATCTTATAAAATATATAATAATAAAAAAAAATATTTTAAATTAAAATATGTAAATTATGTTATTGACAAAGTTTCTATTTTTAACAATTTTGTGTGGAAAACTATATTAAAATGTTCTGAATATTATGAATGTTCTATAAATTTTATAATTTTTTTTGGTATTCCTAATTTTATAAAAAATGGTAAGATTTTTAAACATAATTTAAAATATTTTTGGTATATAACAAATTATGGAAAAAAATTGAATTTAAAAATTATAAAAATGTGTAAAAAAAAAATTTTTATTATAAAATTATTAAAAAAAAATGTTTTATATGTTGATGATGTTAAAAAATATAATTTATCAAATTATATTTTAAATTTACTTAAAAAAGAAAATATATGTAAAAAAAAAAATATATTTTTTAAAAAAAAAAATAATGAAATTTTTAATTTAATTAATAAAAATGTTATTAAAGTTAAAAAAAATATAGAAATAAAATTAGAAAAAATTATAAAAAATTTGAATAGTTTTAAAGTATGGTTGTTAACTAATTCTTTATTTCATCAAAAAATTAAATTTTATATTTTATTATTTAGAAAAGTTTTAAAATATAATTTAAAAATATTATTAATAGTTTCTAATTATTATTTATTAAATAAGTTTAAAAAAGAAATAGAAAAAAATATATTTGTTTCTATATATTCTTATCATTCAAATTTAACAGAAAAAAAAAAATCATTTTATTGGAAAATATTTAGAAAAAAACATCCAGCTATAATAATATCTACTAAAATAGGAATATTTGTTCCAATTGTAAATTTAGGAATATTAATATTAGATGAAGAAAATAGTAATTCTTATAAAATTGTAGATAAATGGACTTTTAATATTAAAAATGTTTTTTTAATAAGATCATATTTTGAAAAAATACCTATTATTTTAGAATCCTCTGAACCTGAATTAAATACATTACATAATGTATATAAAAATAAAATAAAGAAAATAAAAATTTCTAATAAAATAATAAATTATTATAAAAATTTAAATAAAATTTTAATAAACATGAACAATGAAAGATTCAAAGGTGTTTTTTCTATTTCTTTAATAAACAAAATTAATATATTTTTAAAAAAAAATAATAATATATGCATATTAATAGATAACATATCTAATATATTTTTTTTTATAAAATGTTACTTTTGTAAAAGTATATTAAAATGTAATTTTTGTAATCAAATTTGTGAATTTAAAATTTATGAAAAAAAAATTTTTTGTAGATTTTGTTTTTTTGATAAAAATATTTTTTTTAGTTGTTTTAAATGTGGAAGTAAAAAATTCTATTATAAAAAGTGTAATATTTCTTTTTTAATAAAAAATATACAAGAAGTTTTTCCAAAGATACCTATATTTTTTTTAAAAGAAAAAAATATTAAAAATAATTTTTCTTTTTTATCTAAATCTATTTTTTTAATAAAAAATGAAAATATATATAAATATAAATTAAACAACATAGATTTATTAGTATTACTTTATATAGATTATTATTTTAATCTTCCATATTTTAAGCATATAGAAATTTTTAGTCAGAAATATTATGGTATAATTAGATTATTTTTGGATAATTTTAATTTTTCTTTTACTATTATAATTCAAACTAAACTTATAAAAAATAGTTTATTTAATAAATTTTTTTATTGTGGTTATATGATTTTTTCTGAATATTTATTATATATTAGAAAAAAATATAATTTGCCTCCTTTTAATTTTCATGCAATAATAAGATTAGAAAGTAAAAATAAAAAAAAAGTTTTTATTTTATTAAAAAAAATTTTAATAATTTTTAATAAATCATATATTTATGATAATAGAGATTTTTTTTTTATAAGTTGTAATAATATTTATTTTAATAAATATAATAATTATTTTTATTCAAAAATATTATTATCACATTCATCTAAATTATTTTTAAGAAAAATTTTTAGAAAATTAAAAGAATATTTCAAAAATTTTTTATATATTAATAATATTAATATATTTTTTGATATAGATACTGTACAAACAATTTAATTTTTTATGATACTATAAAATATATATTTTTTTTTAAATTTCATAAAATGAAATAATATTTAGGAACAATTTTATGATAAATAAAGAAATAATAAATAAATTTAAAAATTCAGGATTTATTTATAAGATTACAAACAAAAAAAAATTTTTAAAAATTACTAAAAAATATAATAGTATATCATTATATTGTGGTTTTGATCCTACTTCAGATAGTTTACACGTAGGTCATATTTTACCTATATTGTTTTTAAAAAAAATGCAAGAATACGGAAATAAAATAATTTTTTTAATAGGAGGAAGTACTAGTTTAATAGGTGATCCTAGTTTTAAAAAAAAAGAAAGAAAATTATTTTCTAAAAAAAAAAATTTAAAATATCAAAAAAAAATAAAATTACAGATATCATCAATTTTAAAAAAAAATTTTTTTAACAAAAATGTAAAAATTTTAAATAATTATAAATGGTTTAGTAATATCAATATAATAGATTTCTTAAGAAATATTGGAAAAAATTTTTCTATAAATAACATGATAAATAAATCTTCTGTTATAGATAGAATAAATAGATCAGATAAAGGAATGTCATTTTCTGAATTTTCATATAGTCTTTTACAATCATATGATTTTTCTTATTTAAATAAAAAATATAATACTATATTACAAATAGGAGGTTCAGATCAATGGGGTAATATTGTATCAGGTATAAATTTAACTAAAAAATTATATAAAAATAAAGTATTTGGTATTACAATACCATTATTTGTAAAAAAAAATGGTAAAAAGTTTGGTAAAAGTTCCAAAGGTTCTATATGGTTAGATAAAAAAAAAACTTCTGTATATGATTTTTATCAATTTTGGTTAAATATATCTGATGAAGAAACTAATAATTTTATGAAAATTTTTTGTTTTGTTGGCATATTAGATAAAAAAAAAATAAAAAAAAAATGTTCTATAAAAAATATTATAGAAAACAGAAAAAATATAGCAAATTCTATTACTAAATTTGTACATGGAAAAAATTTTTTAAAAATAGTTAAAAAAATTTCTAAAATATTATTTAAAAAAAAAATTTTTTTTATAAATAAAAATAGTTTTAATTTTTTAACTAAAAAATATGTTGGAATTAATAAATTTTATGTAAATAAAAATAATAATTTATCAGAAATATTATTAAAAACTTTTTTTTCTAAATCTTTAAGTAAATCTAAAAAAATTATTTTATCAGGTGGTATAAAAATAAATAATATAGTAAAAAAAAATTATAATTATATTTTTAAAAGTTCAGATAAGATATTTTCTAAATATTCTTTATTATCAAAAGGTAAAAAAAAATTTTGTATATTATGTTGGAAAAAATAATTTTTTTATATATTAAAACTTTTTCCACATCCACAAAAATTTTTTATTTTTTCATTAATAAATTTAAACTTTTTATTAATGCCTTCTTTTATAAAATCTATTTTTGTATTATTTAATATTTTTAAATATTTTTTATTTATTAATATATGTATTTTATTTTTTAAAATAATATATTTTTTATTTTTTTTATTATCTTTTTTATTTTCTATAAATTTCATTTTATATTCTAGTCCTGCACATCCAGATTTTTTTATATAAATTTCTAGTATCTTTTTTTTAAATTTTTTTTTAATTAGTATTTTTATTTGTTTTTCTGCTTTTCTTGTAATAAAAATTTTTTTTGAATTTTTATCTATTTTATATTCTATTATTTTTTCCATATTTCTTATTTATAAATATTTTTTAATTTTTTATATATTATATATTATATAAAAAATTTAAATTTTTTTAAATTAAATTATTTATATAATTAAAATATTTTTAAAAAATATTTTTAATATTTTATTATTAAATATTATTAACAAAAATTTTTAAAAAAATAAAAGTATATTTTTCTTAAGATTAAAAATATTTTTTTTTAATTAAAATTAAATTAAGTAATTTTTTAGGTGATTTTTATGAAAAATTCTAAATTATTTATGTATTCTAAAAAAGAAATATTTTCTTTAATTTTTATTTTTTTATTGTCATTTTTAAGTTTTCTAATTCTTAGGCCATTTATATTTAGTTTTATTTGGTCATGTATGATAGTTATTTCTACTTGGCCTATTATGATAAAAATACAAAAAATTTTTTTTAATAAACGTTATATTGCAATAGTAATTATGACATTTTTTATTTTTATTTTTATTTTAGTTCCGATATTATTTTTTTTTAATATATTAATATATAATTCTAAATCTTTTATAATGTTTTTATTTTCTGAAGATTTCAAAATTCCAGATCTAATTTTTTTAAAGAATATACCATTTATAGGAAAAAAAATATTTTATAATTATCAAAAATTAACTATTAATAATAGTTCTAATATTATAAAATATCTTCAACCATATATATTTAAATTATCAGAATTTTTTTTTGAAAAAATAGGATATTTTAGTTATATAATTATACAATTAAATTTTATATTGATATTTAATATTTTACTTTTTTATAATGGAGAAAAATTTGTATATGTAGTAAAAAGTTTTGCTATTAGAATTTCTTATAAATATGGGAATTCAATATTATTATTAATAGGAAAATCTATTAGAGCTATATCTATAGTAGTTTTAATTACTACTTTTGTACAATCATTATTTGGATGGATAGGATTAATAGTATCTGGAATTCCATATTTTTCTTTTTTTTCTTTTTTAATATTTTTATGTTGTTTTTTACAATTAGGTCCACTTCCTATATTAGTTCCTTTATCAATATGGTTATTTATAAACAATAATTTTATTTCTGGATCTATTTTAACAATTTGGAGTTTATTTATTTGTATTTTAGATAATACGTTAAAACCAGCTTTAATACAGTTAGGAATAAGATTACCTTTTTTTATAATATTGTTTGGTGTAATAGGAGGGTTATTAGCTTTTGGAATAATAGGTGTTTTTATAGGTCCTACAGTTTTATTAATTATGTATAGATTAATAATATTATATTTGAATAAAAGTTCTAAGTATAATTTTTTTTAAAGATATATTTTTTATAAAAATTTTATATTTTCAAAAATTTTATAACAAATTTTAAATTGCAAGAACATTTTTATTAAATTTTTGATAAAATATTGTATATACATTTCGATATTTTTCTAATATTTTTTATATTTATTTTTATAAAAATTGTTATAGAGAACAAAATGAAAAAAATAAAAAAATTAAGAATTTCTAAAGTTGAAAAGTTAGTAACTCCTATAGAAGTTTATAATAGTTATAAATTAAGCGAAAATGTTATAAATAATGTTAAAAAATCTAGAAAAAGAATTTGTAATATAATAAATGGTAAAGATAAAAGATTATTAGTAATAATAGGTCCTTGTTCAATACATGATACTAAATCTGCAATTGATTATGCTAATAAATTATTTGAAAAAAGAAAAAAATATGAATCTAGACTAGAAATAGTTATGAGAACTTATTTTGAAAAACCTAGAACAGTAGTTGGTTGGAAAGGTTTAATAATAGATCCTTATTTAGATGGAAGTTTAAAAATAAACGATGGTCTTAAGATAGCTAGAAAATTATTAATAGATATAAATGAAATTGGAGTTCCTTCATCTACAGAATTTTTAGATATGTCTATAGGTCAATTTATATATGATTTAATAAGTTGGGGTGCTATAGGAGCTAGAACTACTGAAAGTCAAATTCATAGAGAAATGGCATCTTCTTTGCCTTGTGCTATAGGATTTAAAAATGGTACTGATGGAAATATAAAAATATCTATAGATGCAATTAAGTCTGCAAGCTGTGAACACTTATTTTTAACTTCTAATTTATATGGAAATGTTGTAGTTAATCATACTTTAGGAAATAAAAATTTGCATATAATAATGAGGGGAGGTAAAAAACCTAACTATTATGATAATGATATAAAAAATGCAATGTATTTACTAAAAAAAAATGGATTAAAAAAATATTTAATGATAGATTTTAGTCATGCTAATTGTTTTAAAAATCATGTTTTACAATTAGAAGTATCTAATTCTATATGTTCTCAAATAAAAAATGGAAATAATTTTATTTGTGGTGTTATGATAGAAAGTTTTTTAGAAGAAGGATCTCAAAATATTAATTCAAAAAATAATTTAATATATGGAAAGTCAATTACTGATCCCTGTTTAAGTTGGAAAGATAGTGAAAAAATTTTAGACAATTTAGCAGATTCTATAGATTATCGTTTTTAATAAATTAGTACCAGTCTTATATTTTTGGCTGGTACAAAATTTTAATTATATATTTTTTTTTGATTACATTAATGTTTTTAATTAAATAAAAATAATATATTAATTATAATGAAGTTTTTGTATATTATTAATTTTATATTAATAATAAAAAATAATGAATTAAAAAAAAAATCATTAAAAATTTTTTAATAAATACAAAATTTATAAAATATTAATTTTATATTTATTTATAAAATAAAAAATAAATTATTTAACATTGCCAATTTTATATTAACAGATAAATAATTTTCTTTAATAAATAATATGAATAAAAAAGAATTTTTGAACGTTATACAAAACTCTTGTATACAATTATTGTCTTATGCTGTAAAAAAATTATGGCCTAAAACTAAATTTGCAAGTTTTGGTTTTAGTAAAAAAGAATTTTATTGCGATTTTGAAATGAAAAATAATTTAAATAAAAATAGTTTAAGTTTAATATTTAATAAAATGAAAGAACTTTGTAAAAATTATTATTGTATAAGATCTAAAAAATTTAATATAAATAGATTAATAAAAATTTTTTCTTCTTATAAAGAAAATTATCAAGTTTTTATTTTAAAAAATATTTTTAAAGATAAAAAAAAATTAATAAATATTTATTTTCACAATAATCATTTTGCTTTTGTTCCAGGAACTCAAATTAATAATATAAAACTTTGTAAAAATTTTTTTTTAACTAAATTTTCTGGTGTATACTGGAATGGTAAAAAAAATAATAAAGTTTTACAAAGAATATATGGAGTTGTTTTTTCTACTAAAAAAAAAATGTTATATTATATTAAAAAAAATATAGATTTAAATAAATATGATCATAGAAAATTAGGTGTTAAATTAAATTTATATCATATTGATAAAAAATCTCCTGGAATGATATTTTGGCATAAAAATGGTTTTATAATATTTGAATTATTAAAAAAATTTTTAAGAAAATATTTATATAAATATAATTATCAAGAAGTAATTACTCCTATTATAATGAGTAAAGATATATGGAAAAGAAGTGGTCATTTTAAAAGTTATAAAGAACATATTTTTAATACATTTTCTGAAAATAAAGATTATTGTATAAAACCTATGAATTGTCCAGGTCATATTAAAATATTTAATCAAACTATAAGATCTTATAAAGATTTACCTATAAGATTATCTGAATTTGGAATTTGTCATAGAAATGAATATTCAGGTTCTCTTCATGGATTAATGAGAACTAGATCTTTTACTCAAGATGATGCACATATATTTTGCAGAAAAAGTCAGTTTGAAAAAGAAATAAATAAATGTATTAGAATGATATTTAAAATTTATAAAGTTTTTAATTTTAAAAATATAAAAATACATTTTTCTACTAGACCAAAAAATAGTATTGGAGATGATAATACTTGGAAATTTTCAGAAGAAATTTTATATAAAATTTTAAAAAACAATAATATAAATTTTAATTTTAAACATGGTGATGGTGCATTTTATGGACCAAAAATAGAATTCATTTTAGAGGATCGTTTATATAGAAATTGGCAATGTGGAACTATTCAATTAGACTTTTATATTGCTAAACGTTTAAAAGTTTTTTATATTAATAAATATAATATAAAAAAAAATCCTATAATAATACATAGAGCAATTTTAGGATCTATTGAAAGATTTATAGGAATATTGTTAGAAGAATATTATGGAAATTTACCTTTATGGATATCTCCTATACAAATAGTTATAATAAGTGTATCTAAAAAACATAAATATTATGTAAAAAATATTTCTAAAAAATTAATTAAAAATGATTTTAGAGTTATTTATGATACAAATAATGTTACTATAAGTTCTAAAATAAGAAAATATTCTACTATAAAAATTCCATATATTTTAATATGTGGAGACATGGAAATGAAAAGTTCAAGTTTAACAGTAAGAGATTTTAATGGAAAAATAACTAATAGAGTTTTTGTTGAAGATTTTATAAAACAAATTTCAAAAAAAATATATTCTTATAGTTTTTAACTTAGAGGAAATACAGTATTAAATTAAAAAAAAAAAATAAATTTGCTAAAAATAATAAGATAAATAAACAAATAACAGCAAATAAAGTTCGTTTAATAGGAATTGATGGTAATTTAATAGGGATAGTTAATTTAGAAGAAGCTATAATGGAATCAGAAAAGATTAATTGTGATTTAGTTGAAATTAATCCTAATTCTTTTCCTCCTGTTTGCAGAATAATGAATTATGGAAAATTTTTATATGAAAAAAATAAAAATTCTAAATTTCAAAATAAAAATCAAAAAAAAATTCAAATTAAAGAAATAAAATTTAGACCTGTTACTTTTGAAGGAGATTATCAAGTAAAGTTAAGAAGACTAAAAAAATTTTTATTATTAGGAAATAAAGTGAAAATTACTATTAGATTTAGAGGAAGGGAAATGACTCATAAAGAAATTGGAATAAATGTTTTACATAGAGTTAAAAATGATTTATCTGATATTTCTACAGTAGATTTTTTTCCTAGAAAAATTGAAGGAAGACAGATGATAATGTTATTATCTTCTAAAAAAAAATAAAATATTTAAATTAAAATATTAAATAAATGTTTTAGGAAATTTATATTTATGATTAAAAACAAAACTTTAAAAAGTGCTTATAAAAGATTTAAGAAGACTTCTACTGGTTTATTTAAAAGGAAAAAAAGTAATTTACGTCATTTGCTTACTAAAAAAAGTAGTAATTATAAAAGAAAACTTAGAAAAAAAAATATTGTATCAAAACATGATAGAAAAAGAATTCGTTTGTTTATTCCATATGTATAATGTATTTTTTTTGTTCTAATTATTTTTATTTTTTTTAAAAATGAGAAATATATGACAAGAATAAAACGAGGTGTAATTGCTAGAGCTCGTCACAAAAAGGTTCTGAAAAAAGCTAAAGGATATTATGGGGCCAGATCCAGAATATATAGAGTAGCCAATCAAGCTGTTATAAAAGCTTCTCAATATTCATATAGAGATAGACGTCAAAAAAAACGTCAGTTTAGAAAATTATGGATATCTAGGATAAATGCAGAAAGTAGATTATATAATTTGTCTTATAGTAATTTTTTATATGGATTAAAAATTTCTAATATTATTATTAATAGAAAAATTCTTTCAGAAATTGCTATTTATAATAAAAATTTATTTAAGAATTTAATTTTAGAAGTTAAAAAAAAAATATAAAATTTTTATTTTTTTTGATTTTTTAATATTAAAAAAGCTTCCATTAAAAGGAAGCTTTTTTAATATTAAAAATTTTTAAAACTTAGTTTTACAATAACATGAACATAAATAAAATTCATATATTTTTAAAATTAGTGATTATTATTATAAAAAATATAAATAGTTTTTATGAATTAAAAAAAATAAAAAAAAGAATTTTGGGTAAGAGTAGTTATTTATATATTAATATAAAAAAAATAAAATTTTTAAAAAAAGATAAAAAAATTATTTTTGGAAAATTAATAAATAGATCTATAAATATAATAAAAAAAAATATTTTTTTAAAAGAAAAATATATAAAAAATAAATTTATAAAAAAAAATAAAAAAAAAATATTTTTTGATGTTTCTTTACAAGGAAAAAAATCTTTAAAAGGATCTATTCATCCAATAAGTAGTTCGATTAGTAAAATAGAAAATTTTTTTTATAATATTGGTTTTAATATAATAACTGGATATGAAATTGAAGATAAATATCATAATTTTACTGCTTTAAATATACCTAAACATCATCCTTCTAGAAATTTACAGGATACTTTTTGGATAAATAAAAATATTTTGTTAAGAACTCAAACTTCAAATGTACAAATTCATATTATGAAAAATAAAAATTTGCCTATTAAAATTATTTCTATAGGTAAAGTGTACAGAAATGATAATGATATAAAACATACACCAATGTTTCATCAAATAGAAGGATTAATTATAAATAAAAAAATAAATTTTTCTAATTTAAAATGGATAATAAAAAATTTTTTAAAAAATTTTTTTAATAGTGATATTTCTATAAGATTTAGAAGTTCTTATTTTCCATTTACTGTACCTTCAGCAGAAGTAGACATTAAAGAAAAAAATGGAAAATGGCTTGAAATATTAGGATGTGGAATGGTTCATCCTAATGTATTAAAAAATATGAAAATTGATTATAAAAAATATATTGGATGTGCTTTTGGAATTGGTATAGAAAGATTAACAATGTTGAAATATGGAATATTAGATTTAAGATATTTTTTTGAAAATAATTTAAGTTTTTTAAATAAATTTAAATAAAAAGGTATAATATGAAGATTAGTAAAAACTGGATAATGGAATGGATAAATTTTCCAATAAATTTTGAAAAAGTTTGTAAAAATTTAACTAAAATAGGTATAGAAGTAGAAAAATATAATAAAATATGCATGAATTATGATAATTTAATGGTTGGTAAAATAATTTTAAAAAAAGAAATTTTTTTAGATAAAAAAAAATTTTTTATATATTCTATAAAAATAAAAAAAAATATTGTTATAAAATCATTTTCTTTATTTAATTGTAAAATTAAAAGTAAAATTATTGTTTCAACTTCTAAAAATCAATTTTCTCAAATAGTATATTCTTCTTTGTTAAAATATCATCATTATAATTCTAAATTTTTTATTTGTTCTCCTTTTTCTATAGGTATTTCAAATATAAAAAATATTCCAGTAAAACTACCTAGTTGTTTTGATTTAAATGAAAATATTTTAAAAAAAATAAAAATTTTTGATAATATATTTAAATTTAATATTCCTTATAATAGATTAAAAGAATTAAATATAATTGGAATTTGTAGAGAAATATATGCTATTTATAATATAAATTTTAATTATTTTAAAAACAATTTAATAGAAAAAAAATATAATAAACATTATATAAAAGTTTTAATAGAAAAAAAAATAAATAATTATTGTTATTTAGGAAGAAAATTAATTAAATTAAATATGAACATTAAAACTCCATTATGGATTTCTAAAAGACTAAAAATATCTAATATAAAAAGTCAAAATGTATTATATGATATTATAAATTATGTATATTTAGAAACTGGAGAACATTTTCATTTTTTTGAATTTAATGATTTTAATAAAAAAATTTTTATAAAAGTTTTAAAATGTTCCAAGGAAATCAATGTATTTAAAAAAAAAATTTTTTTAAAAAAAAATAGTATAGTATTATGCAATAAAAAAAAAATATTAGTTTTTGGAAATAATTTTAATATTGAAAAATATGGTTATATTAAAAATTATGCAAACATATTTTTAGGTTCTTTATTTTTAAAAAAAAATATTTTTACAAATAATAAAAAAATTGATTTTAATAATAGAAAAATAAATTATTTTTATCATAGTAGTAATATTGATTCTCAACTTTTTGCATTAAAATATATTACAAAAATAATTTTAATGGTTTGTGGTGGTTATTCTAAAAAAATAGTTAATTTTAATGATTTAAAAAAAAATAATAAAAAAAATATTTTTTTATATAATAAAAATATAAGTAGAATTATTGGATGTTCATTAAAAAATGATATAATAGAAAATATATTAAAAAAATTAAATTATACATTTTTGAAATATAAAAATAAATTTGAAGTTTTTGTACCAAGTTATAGAAATGATATATTAATTGAAGAAGATGTTATATCTGATATAATAAGATTTTATGGAATTGATAATATACCTTATTCATCACCATGTGACAAATATAATATTACTTATAAAAATTATAATAAAAATAATTTTTTTAAAGAAATAAAGTTTTTTTTAATATCTAAAGGTTATAGTGAAGTTATAAATTATAGTTTTATAAATTTTAATAATCAGAAATTATTTTCTAATATTTCAAATTATATAGATGTAAAAAATCCAATTTCTAAAAATATGTCTGTTATGAGATCTTCTTTGTTTCCAGGTTTATTAGAAAATTTTGTATATAATATAAATAGACAAAATAATTTTATTAAAATTTTTGAATTAGGATTATGTTACTTTAAAAATAAAAAAAAATATTTAGGAATTGATCAGAAAAAATTTTTATCTTGTTTAATTTATAAAAATTCTAATTGTGAAAATTTTAATTCAACAAATAAAGAACTAGATTTTTATGATTTAAAAGGTGATTTAGAATATATTTTTGAAATTTTTAGATTAAATAATAATATAAAATATATAAGTAAAAATTTTATAGGTTTTGATAAAAAAATTAGTTCTGCTATATTTTTAAATAAAAAATATATTGGAAAAATTGGAAAATTAGATAAAAATGTTTTAAAAAATTTTAATTTTAATAAAAATGTTGATTTATTTTTATTTGAAATTTGTATAGAAAATATTAGTAAAAAAGAAATTTCAAATATAGAAAAAATTTCAGAATATCCTAAAATTAATAGAGATATTTCTATTATAGTTTTAGAAAATGTAAAATGTTATAATATAATAAATTTTTTTAAAAAAATATTTTTTAAAAATTTAATAGATATTTATATTTTTGATATTTATACTGGAAAAAATATTTCTAGTAATAAAAAAAGTATTTCAATAAGATTAGTATTTCAAAGTTTAGAAAAAACTTTAAAAGAAATTAATATAGATAATTTTATAAAAGAAAAATTAAAAATTGTTAAAGAAAAATTTAATGCTACTATAAGAGAAAAATAAATAATATATTTTTCTAAAAATTATATGTTGTTAATAAAATTAACAACATTTTTTATTACATTTTTAATTTAAAATATATTTTAATTTTATTATTTTATTAAATTGTTTATTTATTTCTTTGAGAATTAATATTCTGTTTATTCTTATTTGTTTATTTTTATCATTTATAAAAATTTTTTTAAACAATACATTAGTAATTTTACATATTATATTAATATAATAAAATATATTTTTATATTTTAATTTTTTTATCATTTTTATTATATTTTTTTTAAATATTTTTAATATAAAATATAATTTTTTTTCTATATTGTTGTTAATTATTTTTTCTTTTATTTTTTTATTTTTAACATTTTTTTTATTTTTGGTTATATTTTTTATTCTTTTACATGTATTTTTTAAAATTTCTATATTTTTATAATTAGATATTTGTAATGTATTTCTATATATTATTATAGGTATTATTTTATATGTATTTATAGAAGACATTATAAAACATTTTTTAAAATTATATTTTTTAATTAATAATGATAATATTCTTTTTTTAAAATATTTTATTATTTTATTTTTTAATGTTTTTTCAATTTTATTTTTTAAATATAAATATATAGAAATTTTTATTAATTTAATTAAATCAATTTTTAATTTTTTTTCTAATAAAATTCTTATTATTCCTATTGATTTTTTTCTGATATAAAAAGGATCATTTTTACTATTTGGTTTTTCTCCAGAAATAAATAAACCTACTATAGTATCTATTTTTTCAGAAATTGATATAGTGCACGAGATTTTATTTTTTGGTATTTTAGAATTATAAAATAAAGGATAATATTGTTCTTTTATAGAATATGCTATTTTTTTTTTTTCTTTTTCTCTAATTGCATACTTCATTCCTATATATCCTTGCATTTCTGGAAATTCAAACACCATATTTGTCAATAAATCACACTGAGATAATAAAGATGCTCTTATAACATCTTTTTTGTTTATTTTAATTTTTTTAGATATCCAAGATGATATTTTTTTTATTCTAATTGTTTTTTCAAAAAATGTTCCTAATTTTTTATGAAAAATATGTTTTTTTAATTTATTTAAATTTTCTATTAATTTTTTTTTATAATCTAATTTTAAGAAAAAAATTATATCTTGTAATTTTTCATTAATAATATTTTCATTATCTAATATTATTCTATAAGAGTTTTTTTTAGATATATTAGATATTATTACAAAATGTTTTGTAATATTATTTGATTTAGAATATATAATTAAGCATTTTTGTGTATTTTCTACAACATGTTTTATTAGTTTTTTATATATATTTAAAAATTTGCTTTTAAATTTTCCAATATATATTTTTGGCCATTCTATCATATAGTTTATTTCTTCTAAAAATTTTTTTTTAATTATTAGTTTTCCATTAATTTTTTTTATTTTTTTTTTAATTTCTTTTAATATTTTCTTTTTTCTTTCTAAAAAATCTATTATAACTTTTCCTTCTTTTTTAATTTTTTTTTTATAATTAGATACATTTTTTATATATATTTTTTTATTATTTTTTATAAAAAAATTTCCTAATGTATAATTTTTAGATTTAATATTTAATATTTTTAAATTAATTTTTTTATTTTTTAACATACATAATATATTTCTAATTGGTCTTATAAACTTTATTTTTGTATTATTCCAATGCATAACTTTTTTAAAATTAATTTTTTTTATAGAATTAAGTATTATTGTTTTTATATCTTCTTTTATTTTTACTAATATTTTTTTTTTGTTTTTTTTTAATTTATTTATTATTATTTTTTTATATTTTATTTTATTGATTTTTATTGATAATCTTCTACATGTTGCATACCATATTATTTTATTATATTTTATAAACTTTTTTTCACATTCATTAATTACATTTCTATAAAAAGATTTTATAATTGTCATTATATTTTTAGGTGGTAATTCTTCAGTTATTATTTCTATCAAAAAGTCTTTTTTCAATTTTTTATTTCCTATTTTTATTTTTTTTTATAATTTATATTATTTTTTATACAATATTTAATTGCAATTAATTTTGACAAATTTCTTATTTTATATATATAATTTTGTCTTTCTATAATAGAAAAATGTTTTCTTGATTCTAATAAATTAAACTGATGTATAGATAATAATAAATGTTCATAAGAAGGAAATATTAATGGATTTTTTAATAAAATTAATCTTTTAGATTCTTTTATGTTTTTTTTAAAAAAATTTAATATTTCCTTAATATTAGATTTTTTAAGATTATACAAACTTTGCTCTATTTCATTATATAAGAATATTTCTTTATATTTTATTTTTTCATTTAACTTTTCATTCCATATTAATTCATATATGTTATTTTTGTTTTGTATATGCATAGCTATTCTTTCTAATCCATATGTTATTTCTACAGTGGATGGATTACATTCTAAATTTGCCATTTTTTGAAAATATGTAAATTGTGTAACTTCCATACCATTTACTCTTACTTCCCATCCTACCCCAGAGGCTCCTATTGTTTTATTTTCCCAATTATCTTCTATAAACTTTATATCTTGAATTTTAGGATTTATATTTAGAGCTTTTAATGAATTTATATATTTTTTTTGTATATCTTTTGGAGGTGGGTTAATTACAACTTGTATTTGATAATAATGTTGTAATCTACTATTACTTTTTCCATTTCTACTATCTGAAGGTCTTCTGCATGCTTGTAAATATATTCTAGAAAATTTTTTTGATGATATAGAATTAAAAAAAGTTTCTTTATGAAATGTTCCAGCTCCAATAGGAATATCTAATGATGGAACAATAGTACATCCATTTTTTTCCCAAAAATGTTCTATAATTTGTATTATTTTTTGTAAACAAAAAATTTTTTCTTTTTTCATATTTTTATTTTTTTTTTACACATTTTTAAATATGTTAATATATTAATACTTTTTAATATATATTTTATTTTATATTTTTTATTTAATTTTATGACTAAATATATTGGAGCTCATTTTAGTTGTTTAAATAGTTTAGATTCAGTTTTTTTAGAAGCTAATAAAATACATGCTAATGCAATATCATTTTTTATAAAAAATCCAAGAAAATGGTTTGAAAAAGAAATAGATAATACAGTAATAAAAAATTTTAAATATAATATGAAAAAATATAATTTTACATACAATCAAATATTACCTCATGCTAGTTATTTAATAAATTTATGTAATCCTAATAAAGAAAAAAATTATTTATCAAAAAAATCTTTTTTGTCAGAAATAGTAAGATGCAATAAATTAGGAATAAAATATATTAATGTTCATCCTGGTAATTATATAGAAAAAAATAATATTAAAACATGTTTTAAAATTGCTTCTAATACAATTAATGAAATATTTTGCGAAACAGAAAATGTTTCTATAATATTAGAAAATACTTCAGGTATGGGTACTAGTATAGGTTATAAATTTGAACATTTATATGAATTAATAAATTTAATTGATGATACTTCTAGAATTGGTGTTTGTATAGATACATGTCATTTATTTTCTTCTGGATATGATATAAGTAATATAGAAAGTATACAAGAAGTTTTTTTAGAATTTAATAAGTTAATAGGATTTAATTATTTGAAAGGAATTCATTTAAATGATTCTTTAGGATCTTTAGGAAGTAAAATTGATAGACATGAAAATTTAGGTTTTGGAAAAATAGGAAATGATATTTTTTCTTTTATAATAAAAAATAAAAAATTTGATAATATTCCAATTATATTAGAAACTAAGAGAAAAGATCTTTTAAAAGACGAAATATTGTTTTTGAAATCTTTTTTTTAAATTTTGGATAAAAAATATGAAAATTATTATTAAAGCACATTATAGAAATAATTTAGGTACTAGAAATAGTAAAAGATTAAGAAAACAAAATAAATATCCATGTATTTTATATTCAGTTAAAAAAAAATCTATACCAATTTATTTAAAAATTAATCAAATATTAAAATTAAAATTTTTAGAAGATATTTATAAAAAAAATATTATAATTTATTTAAATAAAATAAAATATTTAGTAAAAATATTAGAAATTCAAAGACATGTTTTCAAAAATGAAATATTGCATATAGATTTTTTCTTATTGAAAATTTTATAAAATTTTTTTAATATTTTTATTTTTAATATTATTATTTTAATTGGCACGTATTAATTATTTGTATATAAATTTTTATTTTACGTGTCATTAATAAACATTATTTGATTTTTAAAATATTTTTTTATATTTTTTCAAATATTTTTATTACAATTAATATAATTTTATTGAAAAATATTAATTTTAATTTTATAAAAAATAATATTGTTTAATATTTTTTTGTATTTTTTAATTATTGCGAGAATTTTTTTTATGAATATATATTTGAAAAAAAAAATTAAATTAAAAAAATCTCTTGGACAAAATTTTTTAGTAGATATGAAAATAATTGAAAAAATTTTAAAATATATTTGTCCAAAAAAAAATAATAATTTTTTTGAAATAGGAGCTGGATCTGGATCTTTAACAAAAGTTTTATATATTTATGTAAAAAAATTGTTAGTTATAGAAATTGATAATTATTTATTTAAATTTTTAAAAAATTATTTTTTTAAAAAAAATGTTAATATTTTTAATGAAGATATATTAAAATTTAATTTTAAAAAAAAATTAAAAAATTATTTTCCTATAAGAATAATTGGTAATTTACCTTATAATATTTCTATTAACATAATATTTTATTGTATAAAATTTTTAAAAAAAATAGAAGATATTCATTTTATGCTTCAATATGAAGTAGCTAAAAAAATTTCAGCTAAAGTTGGTAGCAAATTTTATGGAAAATTAAGTATATTTTTACAATATTATTTTAAAATAAAAATTCTTTTTAAAATAGGTCCTAAATCTTTTTATCCTTCACCTAAAGTAAATTCATGTTTTGTAAAGTTGTTTCCTACAAATAAATTTTTTGATGATGAAATTAATATGAAACATTTTAAATATATAGTTTCAACTGCATTTTCTAAAAGAAGAAAAATTTTAAAAAATAGTTTATCAAAAATATTTAATAAAAATATTTTTTTTAAATTAAATATTAATTCATCATTAAGAGCTCAAAATATAACTATAATAGAATATTGTAAATTAACAAAATATTTTTCTAAAAATATTTTTAAAAATTTTATGTACTAACTAAGTTTTAATTGTTATAATTATAAATATGTTTTTTTAATTTTCTATAAAAATAATGAGTACTTATTTTGTTGGTGATATACATGGATGTTTTAAACAATTAAAAAATTTATTGAATAAAGTTTCATTTAATTTTAAAAAAGATACTTTGTGGGTAACTGGAGATTTAGTTTCTAAAGGTCCTAATTCAATAGAAGTATTAAATTTTTTATATAGTAATAAAAAATCTATAAAAATAGTTTTAGGTAATCATGATTTAAATTTAATAAGATTGTATTTTGAAAACATATTATTTCCAGATAAAAATAATAATTTTAAAAATAGTGATTATAATTTTAAAAGTTTAAGATGTATAATAGATTGGTTAAGAAAACAACCAATATTTAGAGTAAATTTAAAAAAAAAATTTGTCATTTCTCATTCTGGAATTCCTCCAAAATGGGGAATAAATTTGTCAAAACATTATTCTAATTTAATAAAAAAAATATTGAGTAGCAATAATTATAAAAAAATTTTTTATATTTTAAATATGATGTTTGTAAACAATTGTAAATGGAATAATTGTTTAGAAAATAAAAATAATATAAAATTTGCTATTAACGGTTTTACTAGAATGAGATATTGTGTAAAAAAAACTTATGACTTAGATTTAGAATACAAAAATTTTCCTCCTGAAAATTATAAAAAAAATTTAATTCCATGGTTTTTAACTAAAAATAAAATACCAAAAAAATTTAGTATAATTTTTGGACATTGGTCATCTTTAAATGGAGAAGGAGTTCCAAAAAATTTTTATGCAATGGACACTGGTTGTTGTAAAGGAAATAAATTGACTATGTTAAGATGGGAAGACAAAAAAAAATTTTATGAATCATTTTATTAATTTTATATATTTTTTTTAATATAATTTTTAAAACACAAAAGTTTTTTATTATTTTTTTAAACAAAAAAATTTTGTGTTTTTATAAAATATTTTATATATTATTTTTTTTATGTAGTTTTTGAATAGAAATTATATTTTTATAAGGATTTTTTTTTAATGATGAAATAGTAGCATTAGCTAATCTAATTGTAGTATCAAAATAAATATTATATTTTATTGCATTTTTTACTATTTTGTAGAAATTTTTTGTTTCTTTTTTTTTAATTTTTTTAATACATATTATATAATCATATTTTTTTTTCTTTATATTTTTTATAATATTTTCTATTTTTTTATATATTTCATTTTTATAATATGTTTTTATATTTTTTTTTTTTAAAAAATTATTAATTTTTTTTGTAGTATGTATTTTAAAATTTAAATTTTCTAATTTTTTAGATATTTTTATAATTTCTTTTTTATAATATTCTTTTGTATATATAAAAACATTTTTTATTTTTTTAATATTAGTTTTTTGTGATAAAATTATTTTTGAAAATGCTTCTGAAAAATTTTTTCCTATTCCCATTATTTCACCTGTAGATTTCATTTCTGGTCCTAACATATAATTTGATTCATAGAATTTATTATATGGAAATATTGATTCTTTTATATAAAAATATTCTGGAGTTATTTCGTTCGTTATTTTTTGTTTTTTTAAAGATATTCCACACATTACTTTTGCTGCGACTTTAGCTAATGGTATTCCTATAGCTTTTGATATAAATGGTATAGTTCTAGATGCTCTAGGATTTACTTCTAATATATATATTTTTTTGTTTTTTATTGCAAATTGTATGTTTATCATGCCTTTAATTTTTAAATATATAGATATTTTTTTTACTTGTTCTCTTATTTTTTTTTTTATATTTTTTTTTATTGTATATGTGGGTAATACGCAAGCTGAGTCTCCTGAATGTATTCCAGCTTTTTCTATATGTTCTAATATTCCTGCTATAAAAACAGTTTTTTTATCACATATTGCATCTACATCTATTTCTATAGCATCTTTTAAATAATGATCTAATAAAATAGATTTATTATTTTTTTTATAAAATTTTTTGAAATGTTTTTTAAGTTCAAAATTATTATATACTATTTCCATATTTTTACCTCCTATAACATATGAAGGTCTTATTATAATAGGATATTTTATTTTTTTAGATTTTTTTAATGCTTCTTTTAAAGTTTTAACTGTATAATTTTTTGGTTGTTTTAGTTTTAATTTTTTTATTATTTTTTTAAATTTTTTTCTGTTTTCTGTTTTTTTTATACTTTTTATATTCGTACCAACAATTTTTATTTTTTCTTTATGTAATTCATTTGCTAGTTTTAATGGTGTTTGTCCACCATATTGTATTAATACCCCTAAAGGTTTTTCTATTCTAACAATATTTAATATATGTTCTATAGTTATTGGTTCAAAATATAGTTTATCTGAAATACTATAATCAGTAGAAACAGTTTCTGGATTACAATTTATCATAATAGTTTCAAAATTTATTTCTTTTAATGCAATAGATGCATGAACACAACAATAATCAAATTCTATTCCTTGTCCTATTCTATTAGGTCCACTTCCTATTATTATAATTTTTTTATTTTTTTTTGTTGGCTTTGACTCACATTCATCTTCCCATGTAGAATACATATATGTAGTTTTTGCTGGAAATTCTGCGGAACACATGTCTATTCTTTTATATGTAGGATATATATTATATTTTTTTCTTATTTTTCTAATATTTTTTTCTTTAATATTAATTAAATTTGATATCATATAATCTGAAAATCCATTTTTTTTTATTAACATTAAAAATTTTGAATTTATTTTATTTTTTTTTGTATTTTTAATAATTTTTTCTAATTTTATTATTTCTAAAATTTGTTGTAGAAACCATTTATCAATTTTGGTTAAACTAAAAATTTTTTCTAAACTTAATCCGAATCTAATTGCTTCAGCTATATATAAAATTCTTTTAGGTCCAGCTACTTTTAGTTCATATTCTATTTTTTTTTTGTTATATTTTTTTATTTTTTTTAAAAAAATATTGTTTTTATCTTCTAAACTACATAATCCTTTTTGTAAAGATTCTTTAAATGTTCTTCCTATTGACATTATTTCACCAACAGATTTCATTTGTGTGGTAAGTCTATCATTACAATTTTTAAATTTTTCAAAATTAAATTTAGGTATTTTAGTGACTATATAATCTATAGAAGGTTCGAAAGATGATGATATATTATTTTTTGTAATATCATTTTTTAATTCGTCTAGAGTATATCCTATAGATAATTTAGTAACTATTTTTGCTATTGGATAACCTGTAGCTTTAGATGCTAATGCAGAAGATCTTGAAACTCTTGGATTTACTTCTATAACTACTATTTTTCCATTTTTTGGATTTAGCGCAAATTGTACATTAGATCCTCCGGTTTTTATTCCTATTTTTTTTAATATTTTAATTGAAGAATTTCTCATATATTGGTATTCTTTATCAGTCAAAGTTTGTGCTGGAGCTATTGTTATAGAGTCTCCTGTATGTATACCAATGGGATCTAAATTTTCTATAGAACATATTACTATACAATTTTCATTAGAATCTTTTATAATTTCTATTTCAAATTCTTTCCATCCTGTTAAAAATTCATCTATTTGTAATTGTCCTATTGGAGAAGATTTAAGTCCAATTTTACACATTTTTTCAAATTCTTTTTTATTTTTTGCTATTCCACTTCCACTACCACCCATAGTAAAAGATGGTCTTATTATACAAGGAAGTCCTATATTTTTGATAATTTTTTTTGCAGAAAATATGTTATTTACTATTTTAGATTTTGCTGTATATAAATTTATTTCTTTCATAGATTTTTTAAAAAGTTTTCTATTTTCTGATTTATTTATAGCATTTATTGATACTCCAATAATTTCTACTTTATATTTGTTTAAAACTTTTTTTTTATTTAATTTTATAACACAATTTAAAGCAGTTTGTCCTCCCATAGTAGGAAGTATTGCATTTGGTCTTTCTTTTTTGATTATATTTTTTATTATTTTCCAATGTATAGGTTCAATATATGTTACGTCTGCTATATCAGGATCAGTCATAATAGTTGCAGGATTAGAATTTATTAATATTACTTTAAATCCTTCTTCTTTTAATGCTTTACAAGATTGAGTTCCTGAATAGTCAAATTCACAAGCTTGTCCTATTATAATTGGTCCAGATCCTATTACAAGAATAGTTTTTATATCTTTTCTTTTAGGCATTATTTTTCTCTATTTTTTTTATATTTTTTCATAATTTTTAAAAAATTTATTAATATTTTTTTTGCATCATGTGGGCCAGGACTTCCTTCAGGATGACCTTGAAAACCTATTACGTTTCTTTTTTTTATATATATTCCTTGTATAGTATTATCTAGCAATGAAATATGTGTTATTTTTATATTTTTATTATTTTTTTTATGTAAAACCGAAAAGTTATGATTTTGTGATGTTATAAATATTTTATTAGTTTTTATTTCTTTAACAGGATGATTAGAACCATGATGACCAAATTTCATTTTTTTTATTTTAAGACCAACAGATAAAGATAGAAGTTGATGACCTAAACATATTCCTAATATTGGTATTTTTGTTTTTGACAAAATCTCTTTTACTATTTTTATTTCTTTTGAATATTCTATTGGATTTCCAGGACCATTAGATAAAAGTATACCATGTGGATTATATTTTAAAATTTTTTTCATTTTAGTGTTTGATGGTACTACTACAATTTTACAATTATATTTTGAAAAAATTTTTAAAATATTAAATTTTACTCCGTAATCATATACTATTAAAATTAATTTTTCTTTATTTTTTTCAATATTATAGTTATTTATAAATTTTGATTTTTTCCATATATATATTTTTTTTGTAGATATTTTTTTATTTTTTTTTAATTTAATATTATTTTTAAAATCTAAAATTTTTTTTTTTGCTATTTTATAATTTTTTTTTTTGTCTTCAAAAATGCATCCTATTTGTGTTCCTAAATTTCTCAATATTTTTACTAGCTTTCTAGTATCTATGTCATATATAGAAATTATTTTTTTTTTTATTAAAAAATTTTTAAATTTCTTTTTACATTTGTAATGATTTGGATTGTTATATATATCTTTTAATATTAAACCATTTAAATATACAGATTTAGATTCATTGTCTTCATAATTTATTCCAGTGTTTCCTATATGCGGGGAAGTTAATAAAACAATTTGATTGAAATATGATGGATCTGTTATTATTTCTTGATATCCTGTAATTGAAGTATTAAAAATTATTTCACCTACACATAATTTTTTGTTTCCAGCAATTTTTCCTTTAAAAATTTCATTGTTTTCTAAAAGTAATACTGCTTTTTCATTTTTTTTTTCCATAATATATTTTTTTATTTTTTGTTAATTATGTTTTTCATACTAAACAATCCAAATTTTTTTTTAAAACACCATATTGCAGATTGTATAGCTCCTATTGCAAAAATAGATCTATTTTTTGCTTTATGACTTATTTTAAAAATTTCATTTTTATCTGAAAAAATTATTGAATGATTTCCTATAATATTTCCTTTTCTTTTTGAAATAAAATTTATATTTTTACTTTTTAATATTTCGTTTTTACAAAATTTTTTTCTAAGTTTTTTATTTATTATTTTTGCAAATTCTATAGATGTACCAGAAGGAGAATCTTTTTTATTTTTATGATGTTCTTCTTTTATTTTTATTTTTTTATCTTTTAATTTTTTTATTATTTTTTTTAAAATAAAATATATTAAATTTATTCCATTACTAAAATTTGATGATTTTACTATACATATTTTTTTAGAAGATAACTTTATAAATTTTTCTTCTTCATCATTAAATCCAGTAGTTCCAATTATTATATTTTTTTTATTTTTTACACAATATTTTATATTTTTTATAGTATTTTTTTTTTCAGAAAAATCTATTATTACATCAAAATTTTTCTCTTGATTTTTTAAAGATGTACATTTTTTAATTTTATAATTTTTATTTTTATATTGTATATTTTTTATTTTTTTTTTTGTTATTAAAATAGATAAAATTATATTTTTTATTTTAAAAATTTCTTTTATAATAATTTTACCCATTCTTCCATTTGCTCCTGAAACTGCAATTCTTATTTTTTTATTTTTCATATTTTTAATATTTTTATAATGTATAAACATTAATTATGTTAAATTATTTTTTTTATAAAATATAGTATAAATTAAATATTTTCTATGTTTAAAATAAAATTTTATATATTTTTATTTATAAAAAATTTCTTTTTTCACCTATTTTTGTAATATTTTCTATACATCTCATACATAAATTTTTATATATTAGTTCTTTTTTTTTATTTTTTTTAAAAAAATTCCAGCATCTTTCACATTTTTTTCCTTTGTATTTTTTAACATATATTTTAATTTCTTTTTTTGATTTATTTTTTGTTTTAATATCTTTTATTTTTACTTTAGATACTATGAACATAAATTTTATTTCTTTTTTTAATATTTCAATTTTTTTTTTAATATTTTTGTTAACATATATTTTTATATATGATTCTAAAGAATTTTTTATAATTTTTTTTCTTATTGATTTTTCTATTTCAATGTTAACTTTATTTTTTATTAATATTAAATTTTGCCAATCTGATAAATTTAAAATTTCATTTTTTGAAAAACTTTTTAATTTATTAAACCAATTTTGTGTAAATATATGAGTTTTATTATTTTTTTTAATAAATTCCCATATTTCATATGATGTAAAAGGTAAAATAGGATAAATCCATATTACCATTGCATTTAAAATTTTATGTAAAGTTGTTTGACAACTTTTTCTTTCTAAACTTTTTTTTGGAAGAGTATATAATCTATCTTTTATTATATCTAAATAAAATGATCCTAGTTCTAAATTACAAAATTTAGTAATAATATTTATTATTTTATGAAATTCATATTTTTCATAAAAATTTATTATTTTTTTTTGTATTATTTTAGTTCTACCTATTATCCATTTATCTATTAATATAAGTTTTTTATATTTTATATTTTCTAAATTTTCTTTAAAATCATATAAATTAGATAACATAAATTTTATAGTATTTCTTATTTTTCTATATATATCTATAACATTGTTTATTACATTATTTGATATTACTATTTCTTTTAAATAATCAGTAGAAGAAACCCAAAGTCTAAGAATATCAGCTCCAAAATTTTTTATTATTTTACTTGGTTTAATAATGTTTCCTTCTGATTTTGACATTTTTTTTCCATTTTTATCTACTACAAATCCATGAGCTATTACATTTTTATATGGTGACATTTTTTTTGTAATCATCGAAATTATAATAGAAGACATAAACCATCCTCTATATTGATCTGATCCTTCTATATATAAATCTGCTTTTAATTTTTTTTTAAAATTTTTATATACAGAATTTACATCTATAGATCCAGAATCAAACCATACATCTAATACGTCTTTACTTTTAAAATAATTTTTTTCTTTTTTAAACAAAAATTCTTTTTTTTCTATATTTTCCCAATATTCATTACCTAATTTAAATAAGTTTTTTTCAATTTTTTCAATAAATTTTTTTGTATTATAATGCATTTTATTAGTATTTTTTTCTACAAAAATAGTTATAGGCACTCCCCAATGTCTTTGTCTAGAAATACACCAGTCTGGTCTGTTTTTTAACATATTTATCATTTTTTTCATTCCCCATTCTGGTTTCCATTTTACTTTTTTTATTTCTTTTATAACTTGTTTTTTAAATTTTTTTTTATTTATATTTATAAACCATTGAGGTCTAGATATAAAAATTATTGGATAATTATGTCTCCAACAAAATGGATATTTATGAAAAATATTTTTTTTATATATTATTTTATTTTTTTTTTTTAATATTTTTATAATAATTTTATTAGAATCAAAAATAAATTTTTTATTTAATAATTTATGTATATTTTTTTTATAAAAACCATTTTTTGTTATTAAATTTAATGGTTTTATATCATATTTTTTTCCAGCTTCAAAATCTTCTGGACCATTGTCAGGAGATATATGAACTAAACCAGTTCCAACTTTTAAATTTACATGATTGGACAAAATTATAGGTACATTTTTTTTTATAAATGGATGATGACATTTTATAAATTCTATTTTTTTTCCTAGTTCTTTTCCTAATATTTTATATTTTTTTATTTTAAACTCTTTTAAAATTGATTTTGTTATTTTTTTTGCTAAAATTATGTTAATTTTTTTTGTTTCTATAATATTATAATATATATTGGCATTTAAAGATATTGCTTGATTTGATGGTAAACTCCATGGAGTTGTTGTCCAAATAGGTGCATAAATATTTTTTTTATTTTTTTTTATTTTAAATATTTTTTTTAATTTTTCTTTTTCTTTTATTTTAAATAATACAAAAATTGTATTACATTTTTTTTTTTTATATTTTAATTCTGCTTCAGCTAATGAAGATTTACATTTTATACACCAATGTATTGGTTTATATGCAGAATATATATATTTTTTTTTAATTATTTTTTTTAATTTATTTATTACATTTTTTTGGCTTTTTAGATTCATAGTAATATATGAATTTTTCCAATTTGCGAATATTCCTAATCTAATAAATTCTTTTTTTTGTCTTGATATCTGTTTTAAAACATACTTTTTACATTTTTTTTTAAAATATTTTTTATCTATTTTTTTTTTATTTTTTTTTATTTTTTCTTCAATTTTTTGTTCTATAGGTAATCCATGACAATCCCAAGATGGAGTATATAATGCATTGAAATTAGATAAACATTTAGATTTTATTATTATGTCTTTTAATATTTTATTTAATGCATGTCCTATATGTATATTTCCATTTGCGTATGGAGGTCCATCTTGTAATATAAATTTTTCTTTATTTATATTATTTTTTTCTATTATTTTTTGTATATTTAACTTTTTCCATTTTTTTAAAATTTCTGGTTCTTTATTTATTAAATTAGCTTTCATAGAAAATTTTGTTTTAGGCAAATTTAATGTTTTTTTATAATTTTTCATTTTAGTTTATTTTTTAAATAATTTTTATTTTTAACAAATTTTAATTTAATAATTTTATTATTAAAATAATATATTTTTAATAAAATATTTTATAAAAATAATTTCTATATAAAAATATTTATTATAAAATTAATATTTTTTATTATTTTTTATTATAATAAAATAATATTAAAAACTGTATAATATTATATATTATAATTTTAATTTTTTTTATTGTATAGTTAGTTTATATATTATATTTTTTATAATTTGAAAATATTATTAAAAAAAAAATAAAAAATTGTTATGGCAAATATAAAATCTTCTAAAAAAGATAAAATAAGATCTATAAGTAGAAAATTTAGAAATAATAGTAAAAAATCTAGAATAAAAACTTTTTTTAAAAAAGTAAAAGAAAATGCAAAAATTAAAAATTTAAAAAAATGTTTATATTATTTTAAAATTTTTCAATCTATTGTAGACAAATATTCTGTGAAAAAAATAATACATAAAAATAAAGCAGCTAGACATAAACATAATTTAGTTAAAATTATAAAGAAAATTTCTAATATTAAAAATTAAAAAAATTTATTTTTTATAAATTTTATAGGAGGCATTTAAAATTGCCTCCTTATTTTTAATTTAAGGAAGCAACATTTTTATATTTTATATTTTCTCAAATTTTCAAAAAATTTTTTTACTCTATAAAAAAACCTTTCATATTTAGGACTATTTTTATTACCATTTGATGTATTTAAACTTTTTCCTAATTTATAAATTATTTTTTTTTGTTTTTCATTTAAATTTACTGGTGTTTCAACAATTATTTTGCATATTAAATCTCCTAAATACATGCTATTTATTGTTTTTACTCCTTTTTCTCTTATTCTAAATAATTCTCCATATTGAGTTTCTTTAGGAATTTTTAATTTTACTTTTCCATTTAAAGTAGGAACTTCTACTATTCCACCAATAGCTGCTATAGAAAAGTTTATAGGTATTTTACAATATAAATTTGATTTTTTTCTTTTAAAAATTGGATGTTTTTTTATTTTTATCTTTATGTATAAATCACCATTAGGTGCATTATTTTTTCCTGCTTCTCCTTCTTTATTAAGTCTAATTTTATCTCCAGTATCTATTCCTGGTGGAATTTTTATAGATAATGTTCTAATAGTATTTAATCTTCCTTCTCCATTACATTTATAACATGGATCTTTTATATGTTTTCCATTACCATTACAAGTATAACAAGTCTGTTGAATAGTAAAAAATCCTTTTCTTACATGTATTTGTCCATTTCCATTGCATGTATTACATTTGTTATTATATAAATTTTTTCTGTTTCCTGTTCCTTTACAAAAATTACATTTTTTAAATGTAGGTATTTTTATATTTTTTTCTATTCCGTTTACTACATCTTCTAAATTTATATTCAAATTATATTGTAAATCTGATCCTTTTTCAAAATGATCTTTTTTTTCATCTCCAAATATATCTCCAAAAACTTCTCCAAATATGTCTCCAAAATCATTTGTACTAGAAAAATTTCCATTATAACTATTATAATTTGATTGATCAAAAGCTTTATGTCCATATTTGTCATATGCAGATCTTTTTTCTTGATTTGATAATATTTCATAAGCTTCTTTTATTTCTTTAAATTTTTCTTCAAAATTTTTGTTTCCTTGATTTCTATCAGGATGATATTTTATTGCTAATCTTTTATATGCTTTTTTTATTTCTAAATCTGTAGCTGATTTTGATATTCCTAAAATTTTATAATAATCTTTTTTAGACACTCTTCTTTTTCCTAAATTTTAATATATAAAAATCACGGGTTCAGAAAAATCTGCCCCGTGTAAATTGTTAGAAGTTTTAAAGAAAAAACATATTTTTTTTTTTTTTTTAAGTAATTTTTTATTTTTTAGAATTTTTTACTTCTTCAAATTCAGCATCTACTACATTTTTTTCTTTTTTTTCTGAATTTTTTTCATTATTTTTTATATCTTTATTATTATTTTCATTAAATTGCATAATTTGAGAAGATACATTCATTACTAATTTTATATTTTCTTCTATTTCTTTTTTATTTTCTCCTTTTAGTGATAAATCTAATCTTTGTAAAGATTTTTCTATTTTTTCTTTATTTTCTTTAGTTATTTTTTCTGAATTTTCTAACAATTGTTTTTTAGTGCTATGAGAAATTTGATCTCCATGATTTCTAATTCTCATTAATTCTTCAAATTTTCTATCATTTTCAGAATTTTTTTCAGCATCATTAATCATTTTTTTTATTTCTTCTTCATTTAATCCTGATGATGCTTTAATAGTTATTTTTTGTTCTTTATTAGTATTTTTATCTTTTGCTGAAACATGTAAAATTCCATCTGCATCTATATCAAATGTAACTTCTATTTGAGGCATTCCTCTAGGAGCTGGTTGTATTCCATCTAAATTAAATTGACCTAATGATTTATTATTTAAAGCTCTTTTTCTTTCTCCTTGTAAAACATGTATTGTAACTGCTGATTGATTGTCTTCTGCTGTAGAAAATATTTGACTATGTTTTGTAGGAACAGTCGTATTTTTATTTATTAAAGTTGTCATAATACCACCCATTGTTTCTATTCCTAATGACAACGGAGTTACATCTAATAATAAAACATCTTTAACATCACCTGATAAAACACCTCCCTGAACAGCAGCACCTACAGCCACAGCTTCGTCTGGATTGATATCTTTTCTAGGATCTTTACCAAAAAATTTTGCAACTTCTTTTTGTACCATAGGCATTCTAGTTTGACCACCTACTAATATTATATCATTAATATTAGATTTTGATAATTTTGCATCTTTTAAAGCTAATTCTAAAGGTTTTATAGATCTTTTTACTAAATCTTCTACTAATGATTCTAATTTTGATCTAGTTAGTTTTATATTAAGATGTTTAGGTCCAGAAGCATCTGCAGTTATATAGGGTAAATTTATGTCAGTTTGATTTATAGTAGAAAGTTCTATTTTAGATTTTTCTGCAGATTCTTTTAATCTTTGCATAGCTAAAGAATCTTTTCTTAGATCTATTCCTTGTTCTTTTTTAAATTCTTCTACTAAATAGTTTATAACTCTACTATCAAAATCTTCACCTCCTAAATGTGTGTCACCATTTGTAGATAATACTTCAAATGTTTTTTCTTTATCTACTTCATCTATTTCTATTATAGAAATATCAAATGTACCACCACCTAAATCATATACTGCTATAGTTCTATTTCCCTTATTTTTATCTAAACCATATGCTAAAGCAGCAGCAGTAGGTTCATTTATTATTCTTTTTACTTCTAATCCTGCTATTTTCCCAGCATCTTTTGTTGCTTGTCTTTGAGCATCATTAAAATATGCAGGTACAGTAATTACTGCTTCATTAATTTTTTCTCCAACGTATTCTTCAGCAGTTTTTTTCATTTTTTTTAATATTTCAGCTGATATTTGAGGTGGAGCTATTTTTTTATTTTTTATTTTTATCCATGCATCTCCATTTTTAGAATTTATTATTTCATAAGGCATAATTTTTATGTCTTTTTGAACTTCTTTATCTGTAAATTTTCTACCTATTAATCTTTTTATAGCAAATAAAGTATTTTTTGGATTAGTTATAGCTTGTCTTTTTGCTGGTTGCCCTACTAATACTTCTTCTTCTTGAGTATATGCAATTATTGATGGAGTTGTTCTATCACCTTCAGAATTTTCTAGTACTTTAGTTTTATTACCATCTGTTATTGCTACACAAGAATTTGTAGTTCCTAAATCTATTCCTATAATTTTACTCATTTTATTGTTCCTTTTATATTTTTTATTTTATTTAATAATTTAAAATATTTTCTTATAATAATTATCATGGGGTCATTTTAACTATCAATCAAGTGTAAATATATTAAAAAAATTGATTTTTATATATAATTGTATCAATATTGAAAATAATTATTATATAATATTTTTATTATTTGTTTTTTATAAAATATTATTTTTATACTACAAAAATATGAAAGATTATTCTATTTTAATTTATTTTATATCTTCAATAATATTTTGTTTAATAATATTATTGATAAGCAATTTTTTAGGTACTAAGCGTGAATCAAAAAATAAAAATTTACCGTTTGAATCAGGAATATATTCTTATGGTAATTATAATTCTAGTTTTTTTGTGCAATTTTATTTAATAGTTTTATTTTTTGTAATTTTTGATACTGAATCTTTATATTTATATACTTGGTCTATTAGTGTTAGAGAAACTTCTTGGCTTGGATTTTTTGAATCCTTGTTTTTTGTATTTACTTTGTCTATAAGTTTTTTTTATATAATTAGACTTAATATTTTTGATTTCAACAAAAAAAGTTAAATATTTTTATATAATATATAATTATTTTTATGAGGTTAATATGAAATATACGTTTACAAAAATTAATGATCAAAATTTTAAAAAAAATGATAAAAAGTTTTCTAAAAAAAATAGTTTTAAAAATATATTTTTTGGAAATTTAAAAAATATTTTTACTAAAGTTGTAAATTGGGGAAGAAAAAATTCTATATGGCCTTATAATTTTGGATTATCTTGTTGTTATGTGGAAATGGCTACTAGTTTTACTTCGTTTCATGATGTTTCTAGATTTGGATCAGAAGTAATTAGAACTTCTCCTAGACAATCAGATTTAATGGTAATATCTGGAACTCCATTCATTAAAATGGCTCCAATAATAAAATTATTATATGATCAAATGTTAGAACCTAAATGGGTAATTTCTATGGGTGCATGTGCAAATTCTGGAGGTATGTATGATATATATTCAGTAGTTCAAGGTGTAGATAAGATAATACCTGTAGATGTTTATGTTCCTGGATGCCCCCCAAGACCAGAAGCTTATATACATGCATTAAGATTATTACAAAAATCTATATATAAAGAAAAAAGACCATTATCATGGGTTATAGACAAAGAAAATAAATATTATAAAATAAAGATGAAATCAGAAAAAATTTTAAGAAATAAAAATAAAAAAATTGATATAAAATATAAAAATCAAGAAACAATATAATAAATTTAAAAAAAAATGAAAAAAAAAATAGAAATTTTAAAAAAAAAAAATAATAATTATATTTTTTATGATTATTATACTATAAAAAAAATAATTAAAATATTTAATAATAATATACTTTATATACAAAATACTAAAATTGGATGTGATGTAATATGGATAAATAAAGATATATTAATAGATATTTTAATTTTTTTAAAAAATATAGATAAACCATATATTTTTTTATATGATCTTCATGGAGTTGATGAAAGAACTAGATCTAATAGAAAAAATTTACCAAAATCAGAATTTTCAGTATTTTATCATTTAATGTCTATAGAAAGAAATAAAGATATTTTAATAAAAGTTCCTATAAAAATAAATGATATGAAAGTAAATAGTATTACAAAAATATTTAATAATGCAAATTGGTATGAATGTGAAACATGGGAAATGTTTGGAATAAAATTTTTAGGACATCCATTTTTAAGAAGAATAATAATGCCTAAAAATTGGAATGGATATCCTTTGAGAAAAGATTATTTATCTAGAGCTACAGAAAGAGAAGAATATAGTTTAACTGAAGATTTAGAAAATTCAGAAATGGAATCTTTAAAATTTAATCCTAAAGATTGGGGTATGAATTCTGGAATTAAAAATTCTAATTTTATGTTTTTGAATTTAGGTCCAAATCATCCATCTGTTCACGGAGTTTTTAGAATAGTTCTTCAGTTATATGGTGAAAAAATAATAAATTGTGTTCCGGAAATAGGATTTCATCATAGAGGAGCGGAAAAAATGGCAGAACGTCAATCTTGGCACAATTATATACCATATACTGATAGAATAGAATATTTAGGAGGATGCATAAATGAAATGCCTTATATTTTATCTATAGAAAAATTAGCTAATATAGTTGTTTCTGATAGAGTTAAAGTTATAAGAGTAATGTTATCAGAATTATTTAGAATAAATAGTCATTTATTATATATAGCAACTTTTATTCAAGATTTAGGAGCAATTACTCCAATATTTTTAATGTTTACAGATCGTCAAAAAATTTATGATGTTATAGAGTCTATTACTGGATTTAGAATGCATCCAGCTTGGTTTAGAATAGGAGGTTTGTCTCATGATTTACCAAAAGGATGGAATAAGTTATTAAAAAGTTGTTTAGATTGGATTAAAAACAGAATGAACAAATATTATTTTACTTCTTTAAAAAATAGTATATTAATAAGTAGATCAAAAAATATAGCTGAATATAATAAATTTTCTGCTTTATCATGGGGTGTTACAGGATCTGGTTTAAGAGCTACTGGTATAAATTTTGATGTTAGAAAATCTAGACCATATTCTGGATATGAAAATTTTGATTTTAAAATACCTTTAGGAGAAGAAAATAGTGATTGTTATACTAGAGTAATGTTAAAATTTGAAGAAATTTTTCAAAGTTTATATATTTTAGAACAATGTATTGATAATATGCCTGAAGGTCCTTTTAAATCTGATCATCCACTTACTACTCCTCCTCCAAAAGAATTAGTATTTAATAATATTGAAAATATGATATCACATTTTTTACAAGTTTCATGGGGTCCTATAATACCATTTGGTGAATCCTTTCAAATGGTAGAAGGAAGTAAAGGAATAAATAGTTACTATATAATTAGTGATGGAGGAAATATGAGTTATAGAACTAGAATAAGAACTCCTAGTTTCCCTCATTTACAACAAATTCCTTCAGTAATAAATGGACACAGTATTTCAGATTTAATATCATATTTAGGAAGTATAGATTTTGTAATGTCAGATGTAGATAGATAATAAAAATTAATTTAAAATTTTGTTATATTTTTAATAAAAAATGTGAAAAAAAATGATAAATGATAAAGAAAAAAAATTTATTTTAAAAGAACTAAATAAATATGAAAATTCTGATGCTGTTATTGTAGAATCTTTAAAATTTGTTCAAAAAAGATTAGGATGGATATCTTTAGATACCATGTCAGAAATTTCTAAAATTATTTCAGTTCCAGTATCAAAAATAGAAAGTATTGCTACATTTTATAATCAAATATTTAGAAAACCAGTAGGTAAAAATATTATAAAATATTGTGATGGAGTTGTATGTTATATAAATGGGTATAAAAAAATAAAAAATGCAATTTCTAAACATTTAAATATAAATACTGGTTGTACTACTAAAGACAATAAGTTTACTTTAATACCAATTTGTTGCTTAGGAAATTGTGATAACAGTCCTACTATTATGATAAATGAAAATTTGTTTTCTAATATTACTGTAAAATCTGCTATAAACATATTAGAGAGTATAAAATGAATAATTATTTTTATAAGTATGAAGAAACTCATCCTTTGACATGGAGAATAAAAAAATTTAAAAAAACTATTTTTATAGATGAATATGAAAATAAAAGAGGATATTTAGCATTAAAATTTGCTTTAAAAAATCTTTCTCCTGACGAAGTTGTTTCTATAATAAAAAAATCAAAATTAAAAGGAAGAGGAGGTGGAGGATTTTTAACTGGAGAAAAGTGGAGTTTAATTCCTAAAAAAAATTATTTTGGAAAAACATATTTATTATGTAATGCTGATGAAATGGAACCTGGTACATATAAAGATAGATTTTTAATGGAAAAAATACCTCATTTACTTTTAGAAGGAATATTGTTAAGTGCTTATGCTATTCAAGCATCTTGTAGTTATATATTTTTGAGAGAAGAATATTTTCTTTCAAAATTTTTATTAGAAAAATCTATATTAGAAGCAAAAGAAAAAAGATATATAGGTAAAAATATATTAAATAGTGGTTTTAACATAGAAATTTTTATACATACAGGAGCTGGTAGATATATATGCGGAGAAGAAACTGCATTAATAAATTCTTTGGAAGGCAAAAGACCTAATCCTAGATCAAAACCTCCATTTCCATCTCAGTCAGGATTGTGGAATAAACCTACATGTGTGAATAATGTAGAAACTTTGTCAAATGTTCCTGCAATAATACTTAATGGATATAAATGGTATAAAAATATTTCAAAAAATAATGATACCGGTACTAAATTAATGGGATTTTCTGGAAAAGTAAAAAAACCTGGACTTTGGGAATTGCCATTTGGAACAACATCTAGAGAAATATTAGAAGATTATGCAGGAGGCATGAAAGATGGATATAATTTAAAAGCTTGGTTTCCAGGAGGAGCTGGAACTGGAATATTAACTAAACATTATTTAGATATATCAATGGATTTTAATAGTTTAAATTTAGTAGGAAGTAGATTAGGAACTGGAATTTGTATAGCTGTAGACAATAAGATTAATATAGTATCTTTATTATTAAATATAGAAATTTTTTTTTCTAGAGAATCTTGTGGATGGTGTACTCCATGTAGAGAAGGTTTACCTTGGTCAGTAAAAATATTAAAAGATTTAAAAAATAAAAAAGGTAGAATCGGTGACATTGAAATATTAGAAGAAATATGTAAAAATTTAAGTATAGGTAAAACTTTTTGTGCTTTTGCTCCTGGAGCTATAAGTCCTTTATATAATGCTATTAAATATTTTAGAAAAGAATTTGAAAATGGAATAGATTTTAATTTACCTATTATTAAAAATAAAGTGTTTGGAATTCAGTCAAACAATTTAAATAATATATAAGTTTAATTTTATTATTTTTTTGGATATAAAATATAATGGTTACAATATTAATAGATAGAAAAAGATATGAAGTAGACTCATCAAAAAATATATTGCAAAATTGTCTTGAAAATAATGTTAATGTTCCATATTTTTGTTGGCATCCTTCTTTAGGAAGTGTGGGTTCTTGTAGACAATGTGCTATAAAACATAAATTTATAGATTTTAATGGAATTGTTCAAACTAAAATAATAATGTCATGTATGTCCAAACCTGAAAAAAATATGGAAATTTATGTACATGAAGATGATGAAGTAAATAAATTTAGAAAAAGTATTGTTGAAATGTTAATGTTACATCATCCTCATGATTGTCCTATATGTCCAGAAGGAGGAAATTGCCATTTACAAGATATTACAGTTGTTTCAAATCACAATATTAGAAGATATAGATATAAAAAAAGAATATATAAAAATCAATATTTAGGAAGATTTATATCTCATGAAATGAATAGATGTATTTCTTGCTATAAATGCGTTAGATTTTATAAAGATTATGCTGATGGAAAAGATTTTGATGTATATGGTTTATCTAATAATCTTTATTTTGGAAGAGTTAAAGATGGTGATTTAGAAAATGAGCATTCTGGAAATTTAATAGAAATTTGTCCTACTGGAGTTTTTACTGATAAATTACATAACAAAAATTATAGTAGAAAAATTGATATGAGTCATACACCTAGTATATGTAATTTTTGTAGTGTTGGATGTAACATAATAGGTAGTGAAAGACTAGGAATATTTAGAAAAGTAGAAAATAGATATCATGGTGATATAAATGGTCATTTTATTTGTGATTTAGGAAGATTTGGTCATCAATTTATTAATAAAAAAAATGTTCCATTATATCCATTTTTATTAAAAAAAAATAAAAGATTAAAATTAAGTAAAAAACAAGCTATAAAAGAAGCTAAAAACATTTTAAAAAAATCAAAAATAATATTAGGTATAGGATCTTATAGGTCTAATATAGAAAATAATTTTGCTTTATTAAATTTTGTAGGAAAAAAAAATTTTTCTAATGGAATGATTGAAAAAGAAAGTGAATGTAATAATATTATAGTAAATTTTTTAAAAAAAAATTGTACTAATATACCTACATTAAAAGAAATAGAAAATTATGATGCTTCAATAATTATAGGTCAAGATATTACTATTACAGCTCCTAGAATGTCTTTGTCCATTAGACAATCTGCAAAAAATCAAATTAATAATAAAAATTTTGATTTTAAAAAAATATGCAATTTTTTAAAAATTTCTTCTAAAAATAAAATTTTTAATAAAATTAATAGCTCTATTTTTATATTAAGTAATGATTATACTAAATTAGATGATATTTCTAAAATAAATTATTATAGCGATTATGAAAATCAATCTAAATTTTTATTTTTTTTAGAAAAAGTTATTAGTAATAAAAAAATTGAAAAATGTGATTTTTTTACTTCTAAAAAAGAAAAAATTTTATATATTTCTGAAATATTAAAAAAATGTAAAAAACCTTTAATAATATTGAGTTTTCATGATAATAATTTAAATTTAATAAAATCTTGTATAAATTTAATAGATTCTTTAAAAAGAATAAATTCTAATTTAGGAAGTATTTTTTTAACTTCAGGACCTAATAGTATTAGTACTTCTATTATGAGTAATATTTCATTAGAAAAAATTTTAAAAAAAGCATATGAAGAAAAAAATGTTTCTATAATTTTGATGGAAAATGATTTATATAGATTAATATCAAAAAATATTATAGAAAAAATTTTAAAAAAAGATAATAAAATAATAGTATTAGATCATTTAAATACAGATAGTATGAAAAGTTTTAATTTGTCATTACCTGTTAACAGTTTTTTAGAAAGTACTGGTACTATAGTAAATTATGAAGCTAGATCACAAAGATATTTTAAAATACTTGATAAAAAACAATATAATAAATTATCTTTAAGAATGGATAGTTGGAAATGGATAAGCAAAATATATTATGAAATTAATAAAAAAAAATTTAAATGTAGTAGTTTAGAAAATATAATAAATTTATGTTTAAATAAAATTCCTGATTTTGAAGGAATACAAAATTCTTCTCCTAGATCTAATTTTAGAATAATTGGACAAAAAATACCAAGATATCCTAATAGAGCAAGTGGTAGAACAGTATTAAGAAATAGTAAAAAAGATTTTAAAAAAAATGTTATATATGATTCAGAAACCATGTTTTCCATGTCTATGGAAGGACATCACAATTTTAATAATAAAATAAGTCATATACCTTTTGTTTGGAACCCTGGAATAAATTCTTCTCAAGCTTGGAATAATATTTCTAAAAAAAATTTTTTTTCTGGAAAAAAATTGTTTAAATTTATTAAAAAGAAAAATATTAAGAAAAATAAAATATCTTTTTATAAAAGTTTTAATAAAAATGAATTAATTGTAACTAGATATATTTCTTTGTTTTCATGTGATGAAATATCACAATTTTATAAAAATTTTGTAAAAGAAGATGAATTTATACCTGGTTTCGTAAATTTAAAATATGCAAATTTTTTAAAATTAAAAAAAGGTAGTATATTATTATTTAGGTTTAATTCTAAAAATTTTAAAATTATAATATATTTTTCAAAATTTTTAAAATATGGTTACATTTCTTTACCAATAGGATCATTTAAAATTCCATTGTTTTTAAATGGTTATAAGATAAAAAAATTCAAAATAATATAAATTTATTAATTAAGAAACAAAAAAAATATTATGAATATTTTATTAAACTTTATAAGCGCTTTTTCTTTTGTTATTTTAATAACTATGTTAGGAGCTTTTTTAAGTATATTAGAAAGAAAAGTTTTAGCTATATTACAGAATAGATGTGGTCCTAATAGAGTTGGTTGGTTTGGTAGTTTACAAATTTTAGCTGATATGATAAAAATATTTTTCAAAGAAGATTGGATACCTCCATTTAGCAAAAAATTTATATTTTTCATATCTCCAATAATTGCATTTTGTATATCATTATTTATGTTTTTTATAATTCCTTTTTATAATAAATGTAATATATTAAATATAAACATAGGAATATTATTTTTTTTAATGTTAGTTAGTTTAACTATGTATTCTACTATTTTATCTGGAATATCTAGTGGTAATAAATATTCTTTATTAGGATCTATAAGATCTATTTCTCAAATTATAAGTTATGAAATTTTTTTAGGAATATCATTAATGTCTATAATTATAAAATCTAATTCTTACAACATTAATGATATTATAATAAGTCAAAAATATGTTTGGAACATTATTCCACAATTTTTAAATTTTTTAGTTTTTTTTATAGCTAGTTTAGCGATCTGTCATAGACATCCTTTTGATCAACCAGAATCTGAACAAGAAATATCTGATGGATATCGTATAGAATATTCTGGTATGAAATTTGGAATGTTTTTTATTTCTGAATATATATCAATTTTTTCTGTTTCAGCATTTATTGCATGTATATTTTTTGGAGGATATTTAGGAATTAATAATTTTCCTATATCTTGTATAATTTTAAAAACTTTCATCTTAGTATTTTTATTTATATTAGTTAGAGCATCTATTCCTAGACCTCGATATGATAAAATAATTTCTTTTGGATGGAAATTTTGTTTTCCTGTTTCATTATTAAATTTATTTGGTACTACACTTTTTGTTTTAATATATAATTGAAAAGGAATGTTTATGTTATTTTTAAAAAATATTTTATATGGTTTTTTTTCTCAAATAAGAAGTATGTTTTTTACTTTTATAAATATTTTTTGTAAAAGTGAAACTGTTATGTACCCGGAAGAAAAAACAAAATTGTTTCCTAGATATAGAGGAAGAATAGTTTTAACAAAAGATAAAGATGGTTATGAAAGATGTGTTGCATGTAATCTTTGTGCTTCTGTATGTCCTTCTAGTTGCATAATTTTGCAACAAAAAAAAGATAAAAATGGAAGAAGTTATCCAAAATTTTTTAAAATAGATTTTTCTAGATGTATTTTTTGTGGTTTATGTGAAGAAGCTTGCCCTACTGCAGCAATACAACTTTTACCAGATTTTGAATTATCTGATTACAAAAAAAAGGATTTGATATATGAAAAAGAAGATTTAATAATTTCTAATCAAGGAAAATATTTAGATTATGATTTTTATTCAGTTTCTGGTGTTAAAATAAAAAATAAAAATTTTTCTAAAAATAATAATTCTATAAATCATGTAGATACAAAAAAAATATTACCTTAATAAAAATTAGGAACTTTAATATGCAATTTATATTTTTTTTATCTAGTTTTACTTTATTAATTTCTATATTGTTTATAATTTTTGTAAATGATTTATTATATTCAACATTATTATTAATAATTTCATTTTTATCAACTTCTGTAATATTTTTTTTATTAGGTTCATATTTAGCTGGATTTTTTCAAGTTATTATTTATTCTGGAGCAATTTTATTATTATTTGTTTTTATAATAATGATGATTGATAAAAAAGATAATTTTTTTATAATTAATTTAGATATTAAGAATTTTATTAATTTTTTTTTATTATTTTTAGTTTCAAGTATCTTTTTTATAGATATAACATATTCAGTTTTAAAATATTTTAATATCACACAACTTTCTGAAATAGTTGATATGAAAAGAGTTGGAAAAATCTTATTTTCAGATTATTTTTTTGTGGTTGAATTGTCTTCTATGCTGTTATTAGAATCGTTAATTATATCTTTTTATCTCAATAAAAATTATAAAGATATTAAATAATATATTTTTAATATAAAGGATAGTTATGATACCTATATTTTATTGTTTTATTTTATCTGTTTTAATTTTTTCATTAGGAACTTTAATTTTTTTTATAAAAAATAATCTTTTTTTAATGATGATAGGTTTAGAAATTATGATCAATGCATGTTTATTGCTTTTTATAATTTCTGGTAATTATTGGAATAATGAAAGTGGACAAATAATTTATATATTTATAATTACATCTTCTGCAGCTGAAGTTTGTGTAAGTTTATCATTATTATTAAAATTTTATAAAATTAATAATACATTAAATGTAAATTTATTAAGTGAGTTAAAAAAATGAATATTATTCTTTTTACAATTTTCTTTCCTATAATAGGATTTTTTTTATTAACTTTTTTAAAAGATTTTTTTAACAAAAAAATTTTATTTTTTATAGGTTTTTTTACTTTGTTAATTTCATTTTTAACTAGTTTATTTAGTTTTTATTTTTTTTATAAGTTAAAAAAACAATTTTTTGTATTTAATTTATGGAATTTAATATCAATAGATAAATTTAAATTTAATGTTAGTTTTTTGTTAGATGAACTTTCATTATCTATGTTAATTATGATAACAGGAATAGGATTATTGATATATTTTTTTTCTTATTGGTATATGTATTTAGAAGAAGAAATAATAAAATTTTTTTCTTATATAAATTTGTTTATATCTAGTATGTCAATTTTAGTTTTATCTGATAATTTTTTATTAATTTATTTTGGTTGGGAAAGTGTAGGTATTTGTTCTTATTTATTAGTAAGTTTTTATAATGATAATATTAAAAATATTTTTTATTCTATGAAATCTTTTTTAATATCTAAGATAAGTGATATATTTTTTTTAATATCTATATTATTAATATATTGTTGTTTTAATACTTTTAATATACATGAAATATCAAATTTGTTGATTTCAAAAAAAATATATGAGAATTTATTTTTAATAAAATTAATATGTATATTCTTATTATTATCATCTTTGTCAAAATCTGCTCAATTTCCATTTCACACATGGCTTCCATGTGCAATGGTTGGGCCAACTCCAGCTTCTGCTTTAATACATTCTGCCACTATGGTAACTTCTGGTATATATTTAATATCTAGATCTAAAGATATTTTTTTAGCATATGATCAAATATTTTATTTAATATGTTGTATAAGTTCTTTTTCTATTATTTTAGGTAGTATATCTTCTATATTTAACAAAAATATAAAAAAGATATTGGCATATTCTACTATTAGTCAAATAGGATATATGTTTTTATCTATAGGAGTAAAATCTTGGTCTTGTGCTATATTTCATTTAATTAGTCATGCAATTTTTAAATCTTTAATATTTATTTCTACTTGTTATATAGTTTTATATAATAAAAATGAACATAATATATTTAAAATAAATTTCATTAAAAAAAAAAATTCTTTAGTATATTTTTCTTTTTTAATAGGTTTATTATCTTTAATGTCGTTTCCAATAATAAGTTTAGGTTTTTATAGTAAAGGAGAAATTTTATTTAAAATAATAGAATCAAAAAATTATTTGTTCTTTTTTATAGCACTTTTAGGATCAATTTTTACTATTATTTATTCAGCTAGATTAATGTTTTATATATTATTTTTTAAAAAAAATTATTTAAAAAAAGATTTATATGAAAATTTTTTTCATGATATTCCAACATTAATTTTAATGTTTTTTTCCACTTTTTTAGGAATTTTTATAATTCCAGATTTATCAAATTTTTTTTCTGATTATTTTAAAATAAACAATTTTTATATTATTTTAGAATTTTTATTTAGTATAATTAATATTTTTACATTGTTTGTATATTATTTATTAATTAAAAAAAAAAATTTTTTTAAAAATTTATATTTTTTTAAAATTTTATATAATTGTTTAAAAAACATTTTTAGACAAGATTTATATTTTAAAAATTTTTATTTAATATTAGAGAATTTATATAATTATTTTTCTTATTTTTTATATAAAGATATCTTTAAATATTTTATTAATTTTATTTTATATATTATAAAGACTACTAATAAATTAATTTTAAAATTCCATTCTGGAAATTTAAAAACATATATATTAATATTTTTTTTAGTATCTAACTTATTTTATACATTAATATTGTTTATATAATTTTTTAGTTTATTGTTAAAATTAACATTTATTTTTTTTTGTTTTATTTTAATTTATTAATAATTTTAAATTTTTTAAAATTTATTATTATTTTTTATAAGGTAAAAAAATATGCTTCCTTTTCTTGTTGTTATTCCATTATTTGGAGGAATAATTTCATGGTTTTCACAAAAATTTAGTAATAAATTACCTAGATTTTTTGCTATAGTTTCTATAATATTAATGCTTTTAATAAATATTTTATTTTTTTTTAATGATATTTTTCAAAAATTATTTTTTTTTAATAAAAATTTGTTTAATAACAATTTTTCTATAGTATGTATACGAAAATTAGGTATTAATTTTAGTCTTTATAATGATAGATTTTCTTTATATATGATATTTTTAACAATTTTTTTAGGAATGGTTGTATTAATATTTTCTTATAATGAAAATTACAAAAGTCCTGGAAAATTTTATTTAAATATATTATTTTTAATTTCTAATATAATAGGATCTTTTTTATCTACAAATTTATTTTTTTTCTTTTTATTTATAGAAATAATGATTTTTCCAATTTGTTTTTTAAATATTTTTTGGGGAGATAATAAAATTAGAAAGAAAAATAATATAAATTATATAAAAAATTTTTTTATACATAGTCAAATTTCTTCTATGATTATGTTACTTTCAATTTTATTATTAGTAAATTATTATCATACTATTAATGGAGTATGGACATTTGAATTTAATTTATTAAAAACAGTTTTTTTAAATAAAGATATAATAGAAAATTTTATTTTATATGGATTTTTGTTATCTTTTATTATAAAAATGCCTGTAGTTCCTTTTCATACTTGGCTTCCTAATACAATTTTATATTCTCCAAAAGGAAATTCTGTAGATTTAATAGGCTTTTTGTCTAAAGTAGGAGTATATGGATTATTAAGATTTTTTATTCCAATTTCAGAAAATATATTTCATAAAATTCAAATTTTTATGATTTTATTAGGTATCATAAATGTTTTTTATGGAACTTTTATGGCTAGTATAAAAAATAATTTAAAACATATTTTATCATATATTAATATTTCACATTCAGGAATAATATTATTATCTATTTTTAATCTTAATAGTTTATCTTATGAAGGATTATTATTATATATTATTTCTAGTACTATTTCTTCTTCTATGCTTTTTATATTGTCTAATAAAATATATAGTAAACTTAATACTTATAATTTGAAAAAAATGGGTGGTTTATGGAAAGTTTTAAATTTTATTCCTGGATTTTTTCTGTTTTTTTCTTTATCTAATTTTGGTCTTCCTGGTACTGGTAATTTTATAAGTGAAATATTAATTTTTATAGGATTTTTTTTATCTTATCCTAAGATGTCTATATTTTTTACATTTAGTTTAATATTTTTTGCATTTTGTTCTTTAAAAATGTTTCATAGAATTTTTTATGGAAATTTAAAAAATTGTTTAAAAAATTTTGATTTAAATATTTTTGAAATATTATTAATTTTATTTTTTGCATTTTTATTAATTTTAATAGGATTGTTTCCAAATTTTATATTTTATAAGTTTAATTTTTTAAATATTTTTTAAATTTATATTTCTTAAATTTATTAGAAAATAAGGAATTTTTATATGTTATATATATTTCAAAAATATATGGAGTTTTTTCCATTTATAATAATAATATGTAGTATTTCTTTTGGTATGTTTTTTATTATATTTAAAAGAAATAATTTAGTTATATTTTTAAATTCTATTTTAGGAATATTGTTAACAATTTATTATTTATTGTTTTTTAAAGATAAACTTTTATATAAAAAAAACTTTTTTTTTCATTTTGATAAATTTTCTATTTTTTTTTCTTTATTAATATTAACTGTTATATTAATAACCTCTATATTTGCATATTTTTATTTAGATAAAAAAAAAATATATGTTGAAGAATATTACATATTATTATTGTTATTTTTATTAGGAAGTGTTTCTTTAAGTTTTTCTAAACATGTTTCTGTTTTTTTTATAAGTATAGAAATTATTACATTATCTACAGTTGGATTAATTTATTTTTTTAATAATAATAAAAATTCTTTAGAAGCTTCTTTAAAATATATGATATTTTCCAGTTTTAGTTCTATTTTTATGTTGTTTGGAATAGGAATTATTTATTTTATAACTGGTAATTTAGAATATGAAAATTTATATTTAATTATAAATAAATTTGATATTTATAAAAATATAGTAATTTTTTTAGGAATATCAATAATATTATTTAGTATTTTTTTTAAAATGTCTTTATTTCCGTTTCATTTTATTTTTCCAGATGTATATCAAGCTTCTAGTCCTTTATATTTAATGTGTTTTTCTACTGTAAATAAACTTTCTTTTTTTAGTTTTTTAATATATTTTTTTTCTTCTACATTAATATTAAAAATAAATTTTTTTTATAATTTAGTTCAAATTTTTTCATTATTATCAATTTTTTTTGGTAATTTATTAGCTTTGTTTCAAAATAATGTTAAAAGGTTATTAGGATATGCTTCTATAAGTCAAGTTGGATACTTAATAGTTGCAGTTTTAAGTTTAAATAGATTTGAACTTTCTGAAGAAAATGCATTTTTTTATTTTTTAAATTATGTTATTTGTAATATTTGTTTATTTGGTTCATTTTCTATATTAAAAAATGGTTATATTTATAGAGAAATAGATAATTCATTTTTTAAAAAAAATATTTTTTCTAATATTTTTTATACATATCCTCTATTATCAATTTCTTTATTTATAGTGTTTTTTTCTATAGCTGGAATTCCTCCTACTATTGGTTTTTTAAATAAATTTTATATACTTTCTTATGCAATACATAATAATTTTTGGATATTAACTTCTAGTATAATTTTTAGTAGTATATTTGGAACATATTTATATTTTAAAATAATAGTTAGTTTTTATAACAAAATAAAAGATGAAAAAATGTATAGATGTAGATTTTCTTTTTTTGAAAATATATTAGAAATATTTATTTTTATTATGTCAATTTCTTTAATATTATATAATTTTTTTATTTTATAATTTTTTATAAAAACATTTTTAAATATAATTTATAAATATATTTTAAAAAAAAAGACAAAGAAAAAATACTTTGTCTTTATTATTTTTTATAAAATTTTGTTTTTTATAATTTTTATATTTTTTATGTTAAAAACATTTCAGAAATTGATTTTTCTTTATTTATTCTTTCTATAGCTTCAGATAACATTTTTGATAAATTTATTGTTCTTACTTTTTTTATTTTTTTTATTTTTTTAGATAAAGGAATAGTGTTACATACTATTATTTCATCTATATAAGATTTTTTTATATTTTCTGCTGCATTACCAGAAAAAACTGGGTGTGTAGAATATGAAAAGATTTTTTTTGCTCCATGTTTTTTTAGCATTTTAGCTGAATTACAAAGAGTTCCAGCTGTGTCTATAATATCATCTATTAATATACAATTTCTTTTTTTTACATCACCTATTATGTTCATAACTTGAGATTCATTTTTTTTTGATCTTCTTTTATCTATTATAGCAATATCTTTATAATTTAATAATTCAGCTACAGATCTAGTTCTAACTACGCCTCCAATATCTGGAGATACTAATACTGGATTATTTAAATTTATTTTTGATATGTCTTTTGATATTACAGGACTAGTAAAAACATTGTCTATAGGTATATCAAAAAATCCTTGTATTTGTTCAGAATGTAAATCTACTGTTAATACTCTATTTACTCCTACATTAGATAAAAAATTTGCTATTACTTTTGCTGTAATTGGAACTCTATATGATTTTATTCTTCTATCTTGTCTTGCATATCCAAAATATGGTATTACTGCTGTTATTCTTCTTGCTGATGCTCTTTTTAAAGCATCTATTATTATTACTAATTCCATCAAATTTTCATTAGCTGGGTAGCATGTTGATTGAATTATAAAAACATCATGTCCTCTTACATTTTCTTTTATATTTACGCTTATTTCCCCATCACTAAATTTTGTAACTTCAGAAATTCCTATATTTTTATTTAAAAATTTTGCTATATCTTTAGATAATTCTTTTGTAGCATTTCCAGAAAATATTTTCATTTTTTTTTAAAATTCTCCTATCGTAAAATTTTTATAATGTTTTTTTAAAAGAAAGGTTTTTTTAAAAAAAAATTTAATTGTACATTTTTATTTTAAAAACATTTTATTTTTTTAATTTAGATTTTTTTTTGATTTAATATTATTTTATAGTTAAAAATATTATTTTTATAACATAAAATTATTAGTTTTATTAAAATTATGTTTTTAATTTTTTACAATTTTAATATAAACTATAATATATATTATATCAGTTAATTTTATTATTTTTTTTTAATAGTATAATTTATTTTAATATTATGTATTTGTATATTTTTTATGAGTAAAATGAATGAAAAAATTTATTTTGAAAAAGTTATGTTTATTTAAGTATAGAATTAAAAAAATAGAAAAGATGTTTTGTAACATAAATTATAAAAATAATGAAAAAAAATTTAATGATTTATCTAAAGAACACCATAAATTAAAAAATATAGTTAATTTGTTCAATTCTTGGAAATATAATTTTAATAAAATAGAACAATGTATAGATTTAATGAAAGATAATGATTTATATAAATTAGCTAAAGAAGAATATAATTTTTTTAAAAAAAAAAATAATATTTTAGAAAAAAAGATATATAAATTTTTTACCATAAAAAATGGTGGTAAAAATAGTTGTTTCATTGAAATAAGATCAGCTTCAGGAGGAGATGAAGCTTCTATATTTGCTGGAGATTTGTTTAGAATGTATAATAAATATGCTGAAATAAAAAATTGGAAAACAAATATAATAAATATAAGTTATGGAGATAGAGGAGGATTTAAAGAAGCTATTATAAAAATAAATGGAAAAAATGTTTTTGAAAAATTAAAATTTGAATCAGGAGGACATAGAGTACAAAGAATACCTAAAACTGAAAATCAAGGAAGAACTCATACTTCTACTTGTACTGTAGCAGTTATACCAGAAATAAAAAATTCTAAAGAATTTGTAATAAAAAACTCTGATTTAAAAATAGATACTTTTAAATCTTCTGGTGCTGGAGGTCAACATGTAAATACTACTGATTCTGCTATTAGAATAACTCATATACCAACTGGAAATGTTGTAGAATGTCAAAATGAAAGATCTCAACATAAAAATAAATCACGAGCTATGGAAGTTTTATATTCTAGAATAAAAAATCAAGAAGAAAAAAAAATTAAAGAAAAAAATTCTAATATTAGAAAAAATTTGTTAGGAAGTGGAGATAGATCAGATAGAAATAGAACATATAATTTTTCTCAAAATAGAATTACAGATCATAGATTAAATTTTAGTTTATATTGTTTAGATAAAGTATTAAATGGAAATTTAGATTTAATAATAGATCCTATAATCAAAAAATATGAAATTAACAAATTTTTAAAAATAAAATAATAATTTTAAAATGTTTTTATATAATTTAAATCATATTAATTATTTTTTTTATTATAAAAAATATTTATATTTTTATTTAATAAAAAATTTAATAATATATAAAATATAAAATTTTAAAAATATGTTTTAAAATATATTATATAAATTATTTTATAATTTATTTTTTAAAATAGTTATATTTTAATATAAAATATATAACAATATAATATATAATGTTTTATTTATATATTATATAAAAAGTTTTGGATATTTTAAATTATGAAAGATCTAGTTTTAGTTTTAAATTTTGGAAGTTCTTCAATAAAATTTTCTATTATTGATCCCATAAAAGAAGTAGTATATTTAAATGGAGAAGCTAGTTCTTTAAATTTACATAGTTCTTTAATAAAGTGGTTTATAAAAAAAAAAAAATATAGTTTTAGTAATAAAAAATTTATGTCTCATAATTATGCTGTGAATTATATATGTAAAAAAATTTTATTGAAATATAATTATGAAATGTTTTCTAAAGTAGTAGGAATAGGACATAGAGTAGTAAATGGTGGGATTTTGTTTAAAAAATCTGTATTAATAAATAAAAATGTTATAAAAAATATAGAAAAATGTTTTTATTTAGCACCAATACATAATCCTTTAAATTTGTTAGGAATAAAAACATTTATAGATATTTTTCCAAAACTTAATAATAAAAATGTAGCAGTTTTTGATACTAGTTTTCATAATAATTTACCAAAAATATCTTATTTATATGCTATACCAACAAAATTTTATGATAAATATCATATCAGAAAATATGGAGCTCATGGAATTAATTGTTCGTATATATTAAATAAAGTTTCAATAATATTTAATAGAAGTATAAAAAAATTAAATATTATAATTTGTCATTTAGGAAATGGTTCTTCTGTTTCTGTAGTAAAAAATGGAGTTTGTATAGATACTTCTATGGGATTTACTCCTTTATCTGGATTAATTATGGGAACTAGATCTGGAGATATAGATCCTTCTATAATATTTTATATGTATGAAAATTTAAATATTAGTATTAAAAAAATAAAAAATATTTTAAATAATAAGTCAGGAATTTTAGGTTTAAATGGAAAAAGTAGTGATTTTAGATATTCTGAAAACAGATATAATACTTCTTTGATTGATAAAATTTCTATTGAAATGTTTTGTTATAGACTTGCTAAATACATTAGTTCATATTTTTTTTTAATAAAAAATAAAATTGATGCTATAATTTTTACTGGAGGTATAGGAACAAATTCTAAATTAGTAAGAAAGATAACTATAAATCATTTAAATTCTTTAAATTTTTATATAGATGAAAAAAAAAATAATAAAATTTGTAAAGATTTTAATTTTATAAATAAATATAATACTATTCCTATATTAGTAATTTCAGCTAATGAAGAAATAGTAATTGCTAAAGATACTATTAATACAATTAATTAAAATTTTTATTTTTTATTAATGTTAAACAAAATTATTTGAAAATTATAGGTGTTTTTGTGTTTAGTTCAATAATGTTAATTCCAATAGGAAAAAATATAAATTTAATTTCAATATCATTAAGTTTAATAAATTTAATTAAGAGTTATAATTTTAATATAGTTTTTTTTAAATTAATTTTTGAAAAGTCAAAAAATAATTTTTTAGATGAAACTACTAAATTCATTTTTAGAAAAAAAATGTCTAATTTTATAAATCCTGTTTTTATAGATAATGTTATTTCTTTAGAAAATAAAAAAACTTATGATTTTTTTTTAGAAAAAACTATTAAAAAATATTATTCTATAAAAGGTTCAAAAAAAATAGTATTAATAGAAGGAATTAATACAAAATATAATAATTATATAGAAAGAAAATTTAATATAGATTTTTCAAAAAGTATAAATTCTAAGATTATATTTATTAATAATTATAATAAATTTTTTGACATAAATAGTTTAAAAATTATGAAAAATATTTTTTTTAAAAATTTTTCTTATTATAAAAATATAGTATTAGGATTTATAGTTCATAAATATAAAAAAACAAAGTTCATAAAAAATTGTTTTAGTATGCAATTATATCAATGTAATAAAAATGAAAAAAATAAAATATTTTTTGAAAAAATATTGAAAAAGTATAAATTTAAAAAAATATTAAATTTATTACATACAATAATTTGGAATTTAAAAATTAATAAAGTGTGTGTTTCTTATATTTCTAAAATATTAAGATCTAAATATATATATAATAAAAAAACTTTTAAAAAAAAAGTAAAATTTTTTATTTTTGATAATATAGATATAAAAAATTATAAAAATTTTTATAAATATTATTTTTTAATAATAGACACTAATAATAAAAAAAATTTAAAAAATTTTTTATATATTTTGAATAAAAATTATAAAATAGGCGCTATTTTATTAATAATAAATAATTTTAATATAAGAAATTTTATAAAGATATTTTTAAAATCTTATAAAAATAAAATACCAGTATTTTTTACAAAAAAAAATATATTTTGTTTATATAATATATTAAATAATTTTTCTAAAAATATATTTAAAAAATATAATAAAAAAATAAATGTTTTAAAAGAAAATATATTTTTAAATAATTATAATAATTTTATTAAAAATATTTTTTTAGAAAACAAAAAAAATTTTTTTACTTCACATTATTTTAAATATTATTTAAAGAAAGAATCAAAAAAACTTAATAATATTATAATATTTCCTGAAGGTTATGAAATTAGAATATTAAAAGCTGTTTCTTTTTGTTCAAAAGAAAAAATTTCTAGATGTATTTTATTAGGAAATAAAAAAAAAATAATTTATATATCAAAAATTAATAATATTTTTTTAGATAAAAATATAAAAATTGTAGATCCTAAAAATATTAGAAATAATTATATAAAATTATTTATAAGAAGTAGATTACCAAAAGTTTTAGATAAAGAATCTGCTAAAGAACTTTTAAAAGATAATTGTGTTTTAGCAACTTTGATGTTAAAAAATAATGAAGCTAATTGTTTAATTTCTGGTTCTATAAATACTACAGCAAATACTATAAGACCTGCTTTACAAATTATAAAAACTAAGAATTCTTCTTCTATAATTTCTTCATTTTTTTTTATGTTAATTAAAGATAAAGTTTTAATTTATGCAGATTGTGCTATTAATATTAATCCAAATGCAATGCAATTAGCAGAAATAGCTATAGAGACATCAAAATCTGCTATTAATTTTGGTATTTTGCCAAAAGTTGCTATGATTTCATATTCTACAAAAAGTTCTGGTTTTGGACCATCTGTAGATAAAGTAAGAGAAGCAACATTAATAGTAAAAAAAAAATGTCCAAATTTATTAATAGATGGTCCTGTTCAATATGATGTTGCATCTAGTAAAAAAATATCAAAATTAAAAAATTATTTTACTAATATTGCAGGAGAAGCTAATATATTTATTTTTCCAGATTTAAACTCAGGAAATGCTATTTATAAAGCTGTTCAAAATATAACTAATTCTATTTCAATAGGTCCAATTTTACAAGGTATAAACAAACCTGTAAATGACTTATCTAGAGGTTCTACTGTTGAGGACATAATATATACTTCTGCTGTTACTTCTATACAATGTTAAAATTTTTATTTTTTAAAATTTTTATAGAAATAAGAAAAATTTTATAAATCTTATTTCTATAAAAATATTTAATTTTATTTTTTGACAAAACAATTTTTTAAAAGTTTATAATATATAAAAATTAAAAAACAAAATTACATTGATATAAATAATTTTTTTAATAAAAAATTTTTATATATTTTATATAAAAAATATATTTTTTTTACTATGTTTTAATTTAAAAATATATAAATATTTTATTTAGAAAATGGAATTGTAACTTTTTGCAAAGCTACTACTTTTTCTTTTTTATTAGTTCTTATTAAAATTACTCCTTGTGTGTTTCTACTTAATATTCCAATTTCTGAAACTCTAGTTCTCACTAAAATTCCTGAATTAGTAATTATAATTATTTCATTTTTTTTTATAACTTGTATAGAAGCTATGACAACTCCATTTTTTTTGGTTATTTTTATAGAAATTATTCCTCTAGTGGCTCTAGATTTTATAGGAAATTCTGATATTTTTGTTCTTTTTCCATATCCATTTTTAGTAACTGTTAAAATTTCTCCATTTTTTTTTGGTATTATTAATGATACTACTTTATCGTTTTTATTTATTTTTATTCCTTTTACACCTGTAGCTGTTCTACCCATTTTTCTAACATAATTTTCTGAAAAATGTACTACTTTTCCTTGTGATGTAAAAAGCATTACAGTATCGTTACCATTAGTTAAAGATACTCCAATTAATTCATCTCCTTTATTTAAATTTATTGCTATTATTCCTGAATTTCTTTGTTTTTTAAATTTAGTTAAAGATGTTTTTTTTACTATTCCTCTTGATGTAGCCATAAAAATATTAGTATTTTCACTATATTCTGAAACTGGTAAAATTGCTGTAATTCTTTCATTTATTTTTAAAGGAAGTAAATTTATAATAGGTTTTCCTCTAGTATTTCTATTAGAACTTGGAAGTTGATATACTTTTATCCAGTATATTATTCCTCTACTAGAAAAACATAATATTGTGTTATGAGTGTTAGTTACTAATAAACATTCTATAAAGTCTTTTTCTTTTATTTTTGCAGCAAGTTTTCCTCTACCACCTCTTTTTTGTGCATTATAATCTGATAGTGGTTGATATTTTACATATCCTAAATTTGATAAAGTTACAACTACATCTTTTTTTGTTATTATATCTTCTATATTTATTTTTGAAATTCTATTTTTTATTTTTGTTCTTCTATTATCTCCGAACCTATTTTTTATTTCTTTTAATTCATTTTTTACAACTTCAGTTAATTTTTTTTTATAATTTATTATATTAGTAAGTTTTTTTATATTTTTTAATATTTTTTTATATTCTAAATATATTTTTTTACTTTCTAAATTAGTTATATTATGTAATTTTAAATCTAATATTGCTTTTGATTGTTTTTTTGTTAAATTATATTTTTTATTTAACATATTTTTACTATTTTTTTTATACTTATAAAGTATTTTATTTTTTTTTAAAAATATTTTATAAAAATTATTTTTTTTAATTTTCCATTTTTTATTTAATAAATTTTTTTTTGCATGTGATATATTTTTAGATTTTTTTATTATTTTTAATATGTTATCTATATTATTTATTGCAATTTCAAATCCTTCTAATAAATTAGATCTTTCACAATTTTTTTTTAATTCAAATATACTTCTTCTTATAATTATTTCTTTTCTATGATATAAAAAAGCTTTTAAAATTTTTTTTAAAGATAAAATTTTTGGTTTTCCATTATACAATGCAACCATGTTTATACCAAAAGAAATTTGTAATTTGCTTAGAAGATATAATTTATTTAATATTATTTCTGCAATGGAATCTTTTTTAACTTCTATTATTATTCTCATTCCTTCTTTATCTGATTCATCTCTTAATGTACTTATTCCTTCTATTTTTTTTTCTTTTACTAATTCTGAAATTTTTTCTATTAATTTAGATTTATTTACTTGATATGGTATTTCTTTAATTATTATTGTTTCTCTTTTAGTTTTCTTATTTCTTTTTATAAAACTTTTTGCTCTAATGTATATTTTTCCTTTTCCTGTTTCGTATGCTTTTTTTATTCCTTCAGAACCATATATTATACCACGAGTAGGAAAATCAGGACCTGGTATTGATTTCATTAATTTTTTTAAAGAAATTTTTTTATTTTTTAAATATTTTAAACATCCATTTATTACTTCTTTAATATTATGAGGAGGTATATTAGTTGCCATTCCTACTGCAATTCCTGATGAACCATTTATAAGAATATTTGGTATTTTTGTTGGTAAGATTTCCGGTATTTTTTCTGTATCATCATAATTAGAAACAAATTTTACAGTATTTTTATTTAAATCATTCATAAATTCATGTGAAATTTTTGACATTTTTATTTCTGTATATCTCATAGCTGCTGCGGAGTCTCCATCTATAGATCCAAAATTTCCTTGACCTTTTATTAACATATATCTTAAAGAAAATGGTTGAGCCATTCTTACTATAGCTTCATAAACAGCAGAATCTCCATGAGGGTGATATTTACCTATAACATCTCCTACTATTCTAGCTGATTTTTTATATGGTTTATTATAATAATTTTTTAATATGTTCATTGCAAATAGTATTCTTCTATGTACAGGTTTTAATCCATCTCTAACATCAGGAAGAGCTCTACCTATTATTACAGACATAGCATAATCTAAATATGAATTTTTAAGTTCTTTTTCTATATAAACTTTTTCTACATTTTTTAAAACATTTTCCATATTTTTTCTCTTTTTATATAATTTTTATATATGATAAAAATATAATATGATTTTTATTTATTTAATTAAATATTAATAATAATTATTTATTATATTTGTATTTTTGTATAAAATATTTAGTTAATATAATTGTATCTTTTTAAATATTTTTATCAATAAAGTTATTTATAATTTTATTATTATATTTATATTTTTAATTTTATGTTTTAAATTTTAATTTTTTAACAAAAAGTTGGTAAAATATTATGAATTCTGAAGAGAGAACTCTTATCAAAAATTTATTTAAAAAAATAGATAATATAGAAAAAAAATTTTCAAAAAAAGATAATGAGGCTAATGATTTAATTTTAAATTTGATAAAAAAAAATCCTAATTCTCATTATTATATGGTTCAATCTTTGTTAGTACAAGACGAAGTAATATTAAGATTAAATAATAATATTATTGATTTAAAAAATAAAATTGAAGAATTAAAAAGTTTTAAAAAAAAAACTAAAAGAAGTTTTTTATCAAATTTTTTTAATTTTAATAAAAACGATAGTATAGATAAAAAAAATGTTAATGATAAGTCTGAATATATAAGTAATAAAAATAATAATTCAAATAATGACGTTAATTATAAAGAAAGTTGTTTTTCAGGACATCAGAATAATGGTAGTTTTTTAGGTAATGCATTACAAACTGCAGCAGGTGTTGCTGGTGGTATAGCTTTTGGTAATTTATTAACTAGTTTATTTCATTCTAATAGATATGATCAACCTATAATAAATGATATTCATAATACAAATTTTTTTAATTTAGAAGAAAATTCTAAAAACAGTTTAGAAAATAATAGTATAAATGAAGAAGATCATTTATTAGAAAATTCTGATATTTCTAAATTTAATAATGTAGATAAAAATAACTTTGAAAAAAATAATTTTGATGTTACAAACAATGATTCAATAGAAGAATCTGAAGAAAATTTTATAGAAAATGATTTTATTTAATTTTGTTTTGTAAAATTAAAATTAATTAAAAATGGTTAAACCAGCAAATATTTTTATGCTGGTTTTATTTTTTATTATTTTTTCTTTTTTAAATATTTTTTTAAACCTTCTATAGATGGTTTTATTCCTATTTTTTTATTATTCCAATTTGATGGACATACTTCACCATATTTTTCATGAAATTTTATTGCATCTATCATTCTTATAACTTCTTTTATATTTCTACCATAAGGTAAATCATTTATAATTTCATGTCTTATTATTCTATTAGAATCTATTAAGAATGTTGCTCTTAAAGAAACTCCAATTTTTGGATGTTCAACTTCATATAATTTTTGTATTTCTTTTTTTATATCAGAAACTATTGTATATTTTAATTCTCCAATTCCTCCATTTTTTATAGAAATTTTTTTCCATGTATAATGTGAATAAATAGAATCACAGGATACACCTATTATTTTAGTGTTTCTTTTTTTAAATTCTTCATATAAATTATTAAATTCTAATATTTCTGTTGGGCATACAAATGTAAAATCCATAGGCCAAAAGAATAAAACAGACATTTTATTTTTTACATATTTTTTAAAATTAAAATTTTCTATTATTTTATTATTTTTTAATATAGCAGAAGCTAAAAATGTAGGTGCTTTTTTTGTAACTAATGTCATATTTTTCCTATAATTTTGTATTGATTAATTATCATAAAAATTATTATTATTAATTATAATAATATATTTTAAATAAAAAAAAAATTTTAAATATGAAAAAAATTATAACATGGAAAAATATTTTAGATAAAAAAAAAAAAAAATATTTATATGAAATATTAAATTTTATAAGATTAGAAAGATTAAATAAAGTTATATATCCTTCTGACAAAAATATATTTTCTGCATTTAAATATACTAGTTTCAAAAATATAAAAATAGTTATGTTAGGACAAGATCCTTATTATAAAAATGGTCAAGCAAATGGATTATCTTTTTCAGTAAATTATGGAATAAAAATACCTCCTTCATTAAATAATATATTTAAAGAACTAAAAAGTAGTATAAAATATTTTAATATTCCTAAACATGGAAATTTATTAAAATGGGCTAATCAAGGTATTTTATTATTAAATACTATTTTAACAGTTGAAGAAAATAAACCAAATTCTCATAAAGACATTGGTTGGACACATTTTACTGATACTATAATAGAAAAAATAAGTTTTTATAAAAAAAATGTAATTTTTTTGTTATTAGGTAAAAATGCTCAAAAAAAAATTGATTTAATAAATTTTAAAAAACATTTTATATTAATTTCATCTCATCCATCTCCATATTCATCAAATAATGGTTTTTTAGGATGTAATCATTTTCTTAAAATAAATAGTATTTTATCTTATATTAAAAAAGATAAAATAGATTGGAATTTATAAAAAATAATATTTTATTTTTAAATTAAATAATTTTGTTTTTTTTTATTATTTTTTTTTTTATGTTTAAAATAGATTTTAATATTAAAGGTATTCCATTAATAATAGGATTGTTTTCAATTTTTTTTTCTTTTATTTTTTTATTTATTTTTTTTATATTTTTAATTATTTTAGTAATTTTTTTAATAAATAATTTAATATTTTCTATTTTTATATTTTTTATTTTTTTTTTATTTTCTTTTTCCATATTTTCTATATTAGCTATTTCTCTAAGATACATATCATTTTTAGTTTTTTTTAAAAATATTATTTTTTTAAGATTTTTTTTTATTTTTAAATTAATTTTTTTATTTTTTTCTATATATATTTTTATTTTTTCTTTATTTTTTATTTTTTCTTTTATATTTTTATTTTTTTTTATTTCTTTTTTCATAGTTTTTATATTATTTTAAATATTTTTTAACAAAAATGTTTAAAATATTAATGTTATATTGGAGCTGGCGGGATTCGAACCCGCGTCCAAATAACGTTTTATAATATAGGTATTACATGTTTATTCTATTTTTTTATTTAAATTTTTGAATAAATAGACATATTACAAAAATTATAGTTCATATAAAATATTTTTAATAAAAAAAATGAACATTTTTTATTAATATCTCTTTTTTGTGACCTTTTGTAATCTAATTTAAAGAGAATAAATTAGATAAAAGGGCTTTATTAGTTTTTAAGCCGCTAAAGCGTATTTTGTTCTTTTTGCAAGTATTTTTTTTGGTTTTTTTACAAGATTTTTCCTATTCTTGACATGAACCTAAAATTTTAAAGTTATTTGTCAAATCCTAAAACAGCCCCATGATAAAATTATTATATTTTTATTATTGCAAAAAAAAATATTTATGTCTATATCTTATTTTTAATTTTTTATATATAATTATCAAAAAAAATATTATTGATATTATAATAATTTTTATTATAAAAATAATTAAACAAAAATGAATACATTAGAAGAAATAAAAGAACAAATAAAAAATAATTCTATATTATTATATATGAAAGGAAATTTAAATTATCCAAGATGTGGTTTTTCTGATCAAGCATCTAAAATAATATTAAAATATACTAAAAAATGTAAATATATAGATGTTTTAAAACATTCTAACATTAGAAGAGAATTGCCTAAATTTTCAAATTGGCCTACTTTTCCTCAGTTGTGGGTACATGGAAAGTTAATTGGCGGTTGTAGTATTATAATAAAAATGTCTGAAACAGGTGAATTAAAAAAAATTTTGGAAAAAATATAATAACATAATAATTTTTATTATTATAAATAATAAAAATTTTTAAATTATTTTTTGAAGATATAACATTAAATTTTATATTTTAAAATTTATTGTTATATCTATTATTTTTATTTATTTTTTTTTATAGGCCAACCTCCTAATTTTTTCCATTTATTTACTATTTTACAAAATAAATTAGCTGTTTTTAATGCATCGTATAATGCAGAATGTGCTTTTTTGTTATCAAAATATATTCCTATTTTTTTGCAAGCTTTCGAAAGCACTGTTTGACCAATAGCTAGACCACTTAAAGTTGCTGTATCAAAAGTTACAAATGTATGAAATGGATTTTTTTTAATACTATTTCTTTTTATTGCAGACATAAAAAAATTTAAATCAAATATTGAATTATGTGCAACTATTATTCCTTTTTTGCATTTTTCTAATTTTATTTTTTTTTTAACTTCTTTCAAAATATTTATTAAAGCATTTTTTTCACTTATAGCACCTCTTAATGGATTAAATGGATCTATTTTATTAAATTTTATTGAAGTTTCATTTAATACGGATCCTATAAAAGGTTTTATATGATAATGAAATGTTTTTTCTTTTTTTAACCATCCTGATTCATCCATTTTTAAAGTTATTGCTGCAATTTCTAATAAAGCATCTGTATTATAATTAAATCCTGCTGTTTCTATGTCTATTACTACTGGATAGAAACTTCTAAATCTTTTATTTAATAAATATTTTATTTTTTTTGGTTCCATTTTAATTATCTTTTTTATTTTATTTATTTTTATTTTATATTAAATAAAAATATTTATTAAAAAATTGTTTATATTTTATCATTTTTATTTATAATAAAAATATATTATTTTTTTTTAGGATTTTTTATGTTTAAATTACCTATTTTAAATTATTCATATAAAGAATTTGAACCATATATAGATGAAGAAACAATGTTTATACATTATAATAAACATCATAGAAATTATTTGGAAAATTTAAATAATATTATTAAAAATAATAATATTTCTTATAGTTCTTTAGAATATTTAGTAAGTTCTATTAATAAATTAGATATAGAAGATATAAACAAATTTAAAAATAATGTTGGTGGTCATTATAATCATTTATTGTTTTGGGAAAATATAAAAGTAGGAACTGAAATAAATATTAAATTTAAAAAAATTATAGAAAAAAATTTTATAAATTTTAATAATTTTAAGATAAAATTTGAAAATATTGCATCTTCTCATTTTGGTTCTGGATGGGTATGGTTAATAATTAAAAAAAATAATTTATTAGAAATAGTTTCTACTAATAATCAAGACAATCCTTTAATGGGAAATTTTGTTTCTAATGTGTTTGGTTTTCCAATTATTGGATTAGATTTATGGGAACATTCTTATTATTTAAAATATAAAAATGATCGTATGAGTTATATAAAGAATTTTTGGAAAATTTTAAATTGGGATATAGTATTTAAAAGATACAAAAAATTTATTAAAAATGATTTAATTTTATAAATTTTAAAAATATTTGTTTTTATTTTTAAAAATTTTTAATAAGGAATTTTATTTTTGCAAAATGTAAAAATGATAGTTGGATTATCTAATCCTTTAAAAAAATATTATAATACTAGACATAATGTTGGATCATGGTTTATTAGACATTTATCAAAAAAATTTAAAATTAATTTAAATATTAAAAAAAAATTTTATGGATATGTTGGTTTATGGAAATATTTTAATAGTTTTATTTATTTATTAATACCAAATATATATATGAATTTAAATGGAATTTCAGTTTATTCTATTTCTTCTTTTTATAAAATAAAAAGTAATAATATATTAATAGTACAAGATGATTTAAACACATCTATTGGAAAAACAAAATTTATAATTTCTTACAATAGTTATGGTCATAATGGAATTAAAAATATAATAAGTAAGTTCAAAAAAAATACTTTATTTAAAAGAATTTGTATTGGAATAGGAAGACCTTGTGAAAATAATATTAGTTTGTCATCTTATGTATTATCTAGTCCTTCTAAAGAAGAAAAAAAATCTATTATAACATCTATAAATGATTCTACATATATTATAGAAAAATTTATAAAATAATAAATTTTAATAATAGATATAAACGTATTTTAATAAATTTTATTATTTTTTTATAATTTTAAAACTAGAGAAATATTAATTATGTCATTAAAATGTGGTATAGTTGGATTACCTAATGTTGGAAAATCTATGTTTTTTAATGTATTAACTAAATTAAATGTACCTTCAAAAAATTTTCCATTTTGTACTATATCTCCTAATATAGGTATTTCTATTGTTGAAGATGAAAGAATAGAAAATATTTTAAAAATTATAAAAGCAAAAAATGTTGTAAAAACTTTTATAAAATTTGTAGATATAGCTGGATTAGTTAAAAATTCTTATTTAGGAGATGGATTAGGAAACAAATTTTTATCACATATAAAAAATGTTGATTCTATATTGCATGTAGTAAGATTTTTTAAAAAAAAAGAAATTATACATGTAAATAATAAAATAGATCCTATATATGATGTAAATTTAGTAAATATAGAATTAGTATTATCTGATTATTCAGAATGTAAAAAATATATAAAATATTATGAAAAAAAAAAAAATGAGAAAAATATTGATACAAATAATTATTTTTTAGAAATTTTAAATATATTAAAAATTTGTTTAAAAAAATTAAAAAAAAATATTAATATAAGAGATATAAAATTTAATAATAAACAAAAAAATATTTTAAAAATTTTTAATTTTATAACTAATAAACCAGTTTTATATATAGCTAATATAGATATAAAAGATTTTATTTATTTAAAAATAAAAAATAAAATTTTATTTGAAATAAAAAAATTTCCTTACAAAATTTTTCCAATTTGTATAAATTTTTATAATTTAAAATTTAGTGAAATAAATATAAAATATAATATTTTATTAGATTTTTTTTTAAAAGATATAAATAATATAATTTATTTTACATATAATTTATTAAATTTACAAACTTTTTTTACTGTAGGTATAAAAGAAATAAGATCTTGGACAATAAAAAAAGGTTCTACAGCTATTGAAGCAGCTAATATTATTCATACAGATTTTAAAAAAGGTTTTATAAGAGCAGAAGTAATTTCTTACAAAGATTTTATTTTATATAAAGGAACAAAATTAGCAAGAAAACATGGAAAATATAGATTAGAAAGTAAAAATTATATATTGTCTGATGGTGATATTGTTAATTTTTTATTTAATGTTTAAAATATTTTATGTTTTTAAAAGTTTCCTATCAAGTTTATATATTCCTTGTAGGAAACTTTAAAATTTTTATATTAAAAATTTTTTTAATAAAGAAAATTTAGGATCTATAGAAAACGAAAAAGATTTAATATTTTTTTGTTTTTTAACATTTTTAGATAATTTTATTTTTACTGGAATAATTTTTTCTATTGTACTTTTGAATTTTAAAGGATGAGCTGTTCCTAAAAATAATCCATATTCTCCATTTTTTATTTCTTTTTTTAAAACGTTATATGCTACTGCTGCATGTGGTTCAGAAATATATTTTAATTTATATAATTTTTTTATACTTTTTTTAGTTTGTTTTTCAGATACTTTTCCAAATTTTAAATATTTTGGATCTTTTATGTTCCATTTATTTTGATTAAATAATTCTATTATTCTATCCCAATTGTTAGGAACACTTATGTCCATTGCATTTGAAATAGTAGAAATAGTTTTTTTTGGTTTCCATTTGTTATATTTTAAAAATCTAGGAACTGTATCATTAGAATTTGTAGAAGCTATAAAATTTTTTATTGGAAGACCTATTGATTTAGCTATTAATCCTGCTGTTATATTACCAAAATTTCCACATGGAACTGATATTATTAAATTTTTTCTATTTTTTTTTTCTAAAAGAGAAAATGCTTCAAAGTAATAACAAATTTGTGCTAATAATCTACTTATATTTATAGAATTTCCTGAATTTAATCCTATATTTTTTTTTAATTTTTTATCATTAAATGCTTTTTTAACTAGTTTTTGACATTCATCAAAACTTCCATTTACAGATATAGTTTTTATATTTTTTCCAAGTGTACAAAACATTTTTTCTTGTATTTTACTAATTTTTCCTTTTGGATATAGTATTACTACATTAATATTTTTCATTTTATAAAAAGCATTTGCTACAGCTGCTCCTGTATCTCCTGAAGTAGCTGTTAGAATAGTAACTTTATTTTTATTTTTTTTTTTTAAAAAATATATTATTTGTGACATGAATCTTGCGCCAAAATCTTTAAAAGCTAATGTTGGTCCATGAAATAATTCTAAACAAGAAATATTTTTTTCTATTTTTTTTATTTTAGGAAAAGTTATTCCAAATGATTTTTTTATTATTTTTTTTAATATTTTTTTTGGTATTTCTTTTCCTATAAAAGAATTTAATATTTTATAACTTTTTTCAAAAAAATTCATTTTTAATATTTTTTTTATTTCTTTTTTTTTAAAATATGGTAATTTTTTTGGAAAAAATAAACCTTGTTTTTCACATAATCCAAGTTTAACTGCTTCTAAAAATTTTACTTTTTTAGAAATATTTTTTAAACTATATAATTTCATATTATTTTTACCTAATTATTATTGTTCCTTTATTATTTACTTTACATATTTTTACAAATCCTTTATCATTTTTTAAATAATTTTTTTTTAACCATGTTGATATTTTTTTAGCTTTATACATATTATTACATATAGAAAAGACTGTGGGGCCAGATCCAGATATTCCAAATCCAATTGCACCTATTTTTTTTATATTTTTTTTAATTTCTAAAAATTTTGGAATATATTTCATTCTATATGGTTCAGCTATTAAATCTTTTATAAATTTTGTAGCTAATTTTTGTTGATAAGAATATGAAGAATGAATGAATCCAGATAAATTTCTGCTATGTTCTATACAAGTTTTTAATTTATATTTTTTTGGAAGTATTTTTCTAGCTTGCAATGTAGATGTTTTTGTTCCAGGCCATGCTACTATCCATATCCAATTTTTAAAAAATGGAATTGATTGACTTATTACATTTTTTTTATTTAATATTATTTGCAATCCTCCTAAAAAACATGGAGCTACATTATCATAATGTACATTTCCTGATATTTTTCCTTCTAATTTTCCCATAAGTTTTAAAAGTTCTATTTTTGATAATGGATTTTTGCAAAATTCATTCATTGCTACTAAACTAGCAGAAATTGAACATGCACTAGATCCTAAACCTGAACCTATAGGCATGTTTTTTTCTAATGTTATTAATACCGATATATTTTTTTTTATTTTTTTACAAAAATATTTCCAACATTTCCATATAATATTTTCATTATTTTTTTTAGGTAATTTTTTTGAAAATTTTCCAATATTTTTTATATCAAATTTTTTATATTTTTTTATTTCTATAGTATCTCCAAAATTTGATTTATCTATTGGAGAAATTGCTAATCCTAATGTATCAAATCCTACACTTATGTTTCCTATAGTAGCTGGTGAATAAATTTTTATCATTATTATTTTCCATTTTATTATGATGCTATTCGTAATAAATCTGAAAATACTCCAGCTGAAGTAACTTTATTTCCAGCACCATATCCTCTAATTATTAGTGGTGTTGGGCTATAATATTTACTATAAAATATAAAAGCATTCTCACCATTTTTTATATTATATAAAGGATCTGATTTTTTTATACTTTCTATTTTTACTTTACATTTTCCATTTTTTGATATTGATCCAACTAGTCTTAAAACTCTTTTTTTGTTTTTTGCTTTTATAACTTTTTTATTATAAAAATTTTTTAAACTATTTAACTTAGAAAATATATTTTCTTTTTTAATATTTTTTATATTAATTTTTTTTGGTAATATTTTTTCTATTTTTATATCTTTTAATTCTAGATTATAACCTGTTTCTCTTGATATTATTAATAATTTTCTTGCTACATCTATTCCTGATAAATCATCTATTGGATTTGGTTCTGTAAAACCTAATTTTTTTGCTTGTTTTACTGCTTCTACTATAGAACAATTTTCTTCTAATTTTCCAAAAATATATGATAATGATCCTGATAAAATTCCTCTAAATTTTATAATTTTATCTCCTGTAGAAATCAAATTTTTTATATTTTCTATTATTGGTAATCCAGCTCCTACGTTAGTTTCATATAAAAACTTTTTTCTATATTTTTTTAAATAATTTCTAATTTTTAAATAATAATTTGTTTTATAAGTATTTGCTTTTTTATTAGAAGATATTATATTTAAACCATTTTTTATAAAATAAACATATTTTTTAGATATTTTTTTACTTGAAGTACAATCTATTATTACAGGATTTATCAAATTATTTTTTTTTATTTTTTTTATAAATTTTATTATATTTATTTTTTTATTTTTTTTATTTATTAATTTTTTATATTGTTCTTTTTTTATATTTTTTTTTCTTATTATATAATTTTTTGAATTTGCTATTCCTAATATTTTTATTTTTATTTTTTTTTTTTTTAATTTATTTCTTTGATTGTAAATTTGATTTAATAAACTTTTTCCAACACCTCCTATTCCTATTAAAAATATTTCTGTTATTTTTTTATAATTAAAAATTTCATTATGTATAGATTTAATAGTTTTTTTTAAAAATAAATTTTTTATTATTATTGATATAGAGTTTTTAGAATTTTCTAAAATTATTGAAATTATTTTTACATTAATTTTTTTTATGGAATTAATTATTTTACTTAATATTTCTATTTTTGAATTTATATTTTTTCCTATAATAGATATTATAGATAAATTTTTTTTTATTTTTATTTTATATTTTTTTTTACTATTAAAATAATTTTTTAGTACATTTTTTATTTTTTTTTTTTCTTTATTATTTTCATTAATAGATTTTAATATTGTAATTTTTTTTTCATTTATTATTTTAGTATTAAAAATTTTATATTGATTTTCTTCTTTTAATGATTTTAATATTTTTTCTAATATGATGTTATTTACATTTTTTTTAAAAATTATTTTTAATATAGAAAATTTTTTTAAATAAGTTATACTTTTTACTGAAATTTTTGATGTATTTTTTTTACATTTTTTTTTAATAGTTGTTCCTATAAAATTTGGAAAATATGAATTTTTTATTATACATGGTATGTTTTTTTTATATAAAGGATTTATTGTTTCAGGATGAATTATTTTAGCACCGCATTTTGAAAGTTCTATTGCTTCTTCATATGAAATTTTTTTTATATTTTTTGCATTTTTTATAATTTTAGGATCTGCTGTATAAATTCCATTTACATCCTTCCAAATCTCACAACATTTTGCATCTAAACAGTTTGACAATATTGAAGCAGAATAATCTGATCCATTTCTTCCTAATAATGTTATTTCTTTTTTTTTATTTCCAGATATAAATCCAGGAACAAGTATAATATTTTCTTCATATTTTTTTATGCATTCTAGTTTTTTTTTAGTTTTTTTTATATTTATTTTAGCATTTAAATAATTGTTATTAGATATAATTTTATAAGATGGATTTATTATTTTAGAATTAATGTTTCTACTATTTAGAATATAATTCATTATTTCTACTGAAATTATTTCTCCTTTACTTATTATTATAGCTTTTTCTTTTTTATTTATGTTTTTTATATATTTTTGTTTATTTAAAATTTTATTTATTTCTTCTATATGATTATTTATTTTTTTTTTTATTTTTTTTAATTTAAATTTTTTTTCTATTATTGAAATATTTTTTATTATTTTTATGATTTTTTTTTTTATTTTTTTAAAAGTACTGTTATTTTTATTAATTATATAATCTTTTATAGAATTAATTAAGTAATCAGTAATTTTATATGGTGCTGATAAAACTACACAAATTTTTTCTTTTTTACTTTTTTTTTTTAATATTTTTGAAACATTAATAAATTTTTTTGCATTGGATAAAGAAGATCCACCAAATTTTAGTACTTTCACAATTTTGTTTTTCCTATATTTTATAATTATATTAATTATATATTTTTTTTATATTATTATAAAAATAATATTATAAAATTTTATTATAGTGATATTTTAAATATTTTTTTTAAAAATATATTTTTTAAATTTTAACAATATATATTATTAAAATTTTTCTATTTTTATTATAATAATTTTAATATTATATATTTTTGTAAAAAATTGTATTAAAAATTTTTATTATTTTATAATTTGTTTTTCTCTAATTTCTGATAATGTTTTACAATCTATACATAAGTTTGCAGTGGGTCTAGCTTCTAATCTTTTTATTCCAATTTTTATATCACATGATGAACAATATCCAAAATCATTTAATTCAATTTTTTTTAATGTATTATTTATTTTTTTTATTATTTTAATATTTCTAGCATTATTTTGTAATTTTAAGTTAAATTCTTCTTCTTGAACTGCTCTATCTATTGGATCTGGAAAATTTATTTGTTCTTTTGATATATTTTTTTTTTCATAATTTATTTTTTTTTCTATTTGATTTTTCCAAGCTTCTAATATTTTTTTAAAGTGATTTATTTGTTTTTTATTCATATATTTTTCATTTTTTTTATTTTTATATGGTTTTACTTTAGCTATTGATAATATGCTTAAAGAAGAAATTTTTTTTTTCTTAAATTTCATTTGTTAAATCCTAAATAAATATTTTATATTAAAAAATTATTATAGTAATTTTTAATATAAAATATTTTTTACAAAAATTGTATATAAATATATACAAAAAATTATTAATAAAAATATAATACTTATATATTAATATTTTTCAACTTTTATTTTAGGTAAATTTATATTATGAGAATTGCATTAGGAATAGAATATAAAGGAACAAGATATCATGGATGGCAAAATCAAAAAAATTTAAAAACTATTCAAAAAATTTTAGAAAAATCTTTATCAATAATAGCTAATGAAAAAATAACAGTATATTGCGCTGGTAGAACAGATGCTAAAGTTCATAGTACTGGTCAAGTAGTACATTTTGATACTAGATCAGTAAGAAAAGAAATATCTTGGATTTTAGGAACTAATTTTTATTTACCTAAAGATATATCTGTTATATGGGCTAAAATCGTTCCATATAATTTTCATGCTAGATATAGCGCAATATATAGACATTATAGATATATAATAAATAATAGTAATTATAAATCTGTATTTTTTATAAATAATTTTTATAATTTTAAAAAAAAAAAATTAGATGAAGAAAAAATGAATGAATCCGTTAAATGTTTAATAGGAAATCATGATTTTTCTTCTTTTAGATCTAAAAATTGTCAATCTAAAGTATCAGTTAGATATGTATTCAATACTAAAGTATATAGAATAAAATCTTTTGTAATATTTGATATAATAGCAAATTCTTTTTTATATAATATGGTTAGAAATATAGCTAGTGCTATTATAAAAGTTGGATCCAAAGAAAAAAAAATATTTTGGATACAAAAATTATTAATTACTAAAAAAAAAAATTTTTTGTATGGATCATTAGATCCATCTGGATTGTATTTAATTTATGTAAAATATCCTAGATTTTTTAAATTTCCAAAATTTGTTTCAAAAAATATTTTAAATATTTTTTGAAATATATTTATTTTAATATAATTTTTTATTTTTTTTATAAAAATAAAAAATTTTATATTTTTTTAAAAAAAATTATATAATTTTATTATATAAATTTTAAAATATTATAATGCAAAAAAAATATTTGTGTTATTTATTTAAAATAATATTTTTTGTTTTGAGAATTTTAATTATGTTAATAAAATTTTTTAAAAATTTATTTAAGAATAATAATGAAAAAATTTTAGAAGAAGTAAATATTATATTAAATTTAATAAATGATATGGAAAAAAAATTTTCTAAGTTTAGTGATAAAAAATTGAGAGAAAATACTAATAAATATAGAAATAAGATTTTCAATAAAAATACTTTAAATAGTATATTACCTGAAGCTTATTCTACAGTAAGAGAAGCTAGCAAAAGAGTTTTAGGTATGAGACATTTTGATGTACAAATTATTGGAGGAATAGTTTTAAATAATAGATGTATTGCAGAGATGAAAACTGGTGAAGGAAAAACTTTAACATCTACTCTTCCTATATATTTAAATTCATTATCAGGAAATGGCGTTCATGTAGTTACTATGAATGATTATTTAGCAAATAGAGATTATAATCAAAATAAAAAATTATTTGAATTTTTAGGAGTTAGTTCTAGTTTAAATTTACAAGGAATGAGCATTAAAATGAAAAAAAATGCTTATTCATCTGATATAACATATGGAACAAACAATGAATTTTGTTTTGATTATTTAAGAGATAATATGATTTTTTGTAATAGTAATAGAGTGCAAAAAAAATTAAATTATGCAATTATAGATGAAGTAGATTCTATTTTAATAGATGAAGCTAGAACTCCTTTAGTAATATCTGGATTTTCATATTCTAATAAAAATTTATATAATAAGATAAACAATTTAGTATATAATTTTATATTAAAAAAAGAAAAATATAATAAAAATGATTGTAAAAATGATAATTTTTATATAGATAAAAAAAGAAAACAAATTTATTTAACTGAAAATGGATTTTTAAATATAGAAAATATTTTTGTTAAAAATAATGTTTTAAATAAAAATTCTTCTTTATATTGTTCTGAAAATATTATGTTTTTTCAATATATAATAAATTCTTTAAAAGCTCATAAACTATTTTTTAAAAATATAGATTATATAGTTAAAGATAATAAAATATTAATAGTAGATGAACATACAGGAAGAATTTCTAATAATAGAAGATGGTCTGATGGATTACACCAAGCTATAGAAGCAAAAGAAAAAATTAAAATTAATGATGAAAGTTATACTTTAGCTTCTATAACTTTTCAAAATTATTTTCGTTTATATAAAAAACTTTCTGGAATGTCAGGAACAGCAGAAACTGAATCTGAAGAATTTAAATCTATATATAATTTAAATACTGTTGTTATACCTACTAATAAACCTATTTGTAGAAAAGATTTTAATGATTTAATTTATATGACAGAAAAAGAAAAAATTAAATCTATTATAAAAGACATAAAAAATTGTATAAAAAATAAACAACCTGTTTTAGTTGGTACATCTTCTATAGAAAAATCAGAACTTATATCAAACAAATTAAATAAATTAAAAATAAAACATAATATTTTAAATGCTAAATTTCATAGTAAGGAAGCAGAAATAATTAAAAATGCAGGAATGTTAAGTTCTGTTACAATAGCTACTAATATGGCTGGAAGAGGTACAGATATAATGTTAGGTGGAAGTTTTAATTATTTCTTAAAAAAAAATAAAAAAAAATATAAATTTTTTAGTAAAAAAAAAATTTTTAGTATTTGGGAAAACAATAAAAATGTTGTTTTATCTTTAGGAGGTTTACATATAATAGGTGCTGAAAGACATGAATCTAGAAGAATAGATAATCAACTTATAGGAAGGTCTGGAAGACAAGGAGATGTAGGATCTTCAAGATTTTATGTGTCTATGGAAGATTCTTTAATTAAAATTTTTGTTTCTAATAAAATAATTAATATTATAAAAAAACTTGGAATTAAAAATAATGAACCAATAAATAATATTTTTATAAATAAAGCTATATATAATTCTCAAAAAAAATTAGAAAATTATAATTATGAAATTAGAGCTAAATTGTTAGAATATGATGATATTGTAAATGAACAAAGATTAATATTTTATTATAAAAGGAATAAAATATTAAAAAGTAAAAATATAACAAAAATAATTTTTAAAATTTCTATAGAAGTTTTTAATTCATTGGTAAATTTTTATTTTAAAGAAAAAAACAAAAATTTTTGTGAAAATATAAAAATATTAAAAAGATATTTAAAAAAAGTTTTTAATATATTATTTTTAAAAAAAAATATATTTATAGAAAAAAATATGTTTTATAATAATATTATTATTAAAAATATTTTTAAAATTTTTAAAAAAAATTATTTAAAAAAAAAAATAAATTTTAGTGAAAAAGAATTTAATAAATTTGAAAAAATAATAGTATTAAAAGTATTAGATAAATTTTGGAGAGAACATTTATATGATTTAGAACATTTACGAAGTAGTATTCATTTAAGAGGATATGCAGATAAAGATCCAAAACAAGAATATAAAAAAGAATCTTTTTTGATGTTTATGAAAATGATTAGTTCTATAAAAAATGAAATTATATCTATGATGAGTTTTTTTTCTTCTAAAAAATATTCTTTTGATTTTTTTATATTAAAAATGAATGATTTTTATAATAAAAAATTATTTTTAGAAACTTCATTTCAAGAATTTATTAAAAATAAAAATTTTTATTAAATATAAAAAATATTTTTATTTTTATTTTATATATTATTATATATTTTTAAAATTTTTAAAAATAATTATTTTAATTAAAATATATATATTTAAAATTTTTATTATTTTTAAATAAATTATATTATATATTTTTTTAAAATAAAATGTATTAAAATTTATATAAAATATTTTTTTATATAATAATATATATTTAACAAAAATTTTATTTAATATAAAAAATTTATAAAAATATTATATTTATTATATTTATAATTATTTTAAAATTATATAATTAATTTTTTTTAAAATATAAAAATTATAAATAAAGTTAGGATTTTTTTATGTCAAAAAATTGTAAAAATAGTATTGATAAATTAGAATTAGATGAATGGATTTTATCTATAAAATCTTTTGTAAAAAGAAGAGGTTTTTTAAAATCTAAATTTTTATTAAAAAAGATTTTTAATACTTTTTTAAATCTTGGAATAAAACATAACAATAAAAGTTTTTTTTTAACAAATTATTTAAATTCTATATCTAAATATGATGAAAAAAAATATCCTGGAAATTTAAAAATTGAAAAAAAAATTAGATCAGCAATGAGATGGAATGCTATTGTTATGGTTGTTAAATCATATAAGAAAAAATTAGAATTGGGAGGACATATTTCATCTTTTCAATCTTCTGCTAATATATATGATGTATTTTTTAATCATTTTTTTAAAGCTAATAATAAAAAATTTTCTGGAGATATGATATATTTTCAAGGTCATATTTCTCCAGGAATATATTCTAGAGCTTTTTTAGAAGATAGAATTACAGAAGAACAGATGAACAATTTTAGACAAGAAGTTAACAATAATGGATTGTCTTCATATCCTCATCCTAAATTAATGCCAAACTTTTGGCAATTTCCTACAGTATCTATGGGTTTAACTTCATCTTTTGCTATATATCAAGCTAAATTTTTAAAATATATAAATAATAGAAAAATAAAAGATACAAGTTCTCAAAAGGTATATGCTTTTTTAGGAGATGGAGAAATGGATGAACCTGAATCTAAAGGATTAATTAATATAGCATCTAGAGAAAAATTAGATAATTTAATATTTATAATAAATTGTAATTTACAGAGATTAGATGGACCTGTATATGGAAATGGTAAAATTATAAATGAATTAGAATCTTTTTTTTTAGGATCTGGATGGAAAGTAATAAAAGTTATTTGGGGTAGTGATTGGGATAAATTATTAGAAAAAGATAGTTCTAACAAATTAATTAAGTTGATGAATGAAACTTTAGATGGAGATTATCAAAATTTTAGATCTAAAAATGGTTATTTTATAAGAAAATTTTTTTTTGGAAAATATGTAGAAACAGAAAAATTAGTAAAAAATATGACAGATGATGAAATTTTTAATTTGAGAAGAGGTGGTCATGATTCTATAAAAATTTTTAATGCTATTTATAAAGCAAATTTAACTAAAAATAAACCTGTTGTTATTTTATTTCATACAATTAAAGGATATGGATTAGGCTCAATAGGAGAAAGTAAAAATATATCTCATCAAATAAAAAATGTTGATTTAAAAACTTTTATAAAAATAAGAGATAAGCTTTCATTATCTATAGATGATAATGAAATTAAAAATTTACCTTATATAAAATTTAAAAAAGGTTCTGAAGAATATAATTATATTCATGAAAAAAGAAAAAAATTAGGAGGATATGTACCTTTTAGATTAAAAAATTTTACCGAAAAATTTGTTTTACCAAATATTTTAGATTTTAAATCATTGTTTATTAAACAAAAAAAAAAAGTTTCTACAACTATTTCTTTTTTAAAAATTTTAAATATTTTGTTACAAAACAAATTTATAAAAGATAGAATTGTTCCAATTGTTGCTGATGAAGCTAGAACTTTTGGAATGGAAAGTTTATTTAGAAAAATAGGTATATATAATTCTTTAGGTCAAAAATATAATTCTCAAGATAAAAATGAATTTTTATATTATAAAGAAGATAAAAAAGGTCAAATTTTACAAGAAGGTATAAACGAATTGGGAGCAGGATCTTCTTGGTTAGCTGCTGCAACTTCTTATAGTAATAATAATTTACCTATGATTCCATTTTATATATATTATTCTATTTTTGGATTTCAAAGAATTGGTGATTTATTTTGGGCTGCTGGTGATCAACAAGCAAGAGGTTTTTTAATAGGAGCTGTTTCAGGAAGAACTACATTAAATGGAGAGGGTCTTCAACATGGAGATGGTCATAGTCATATTCAATCTTTAACAATACCTAATTGTATATCTTTTGATCCTGCATATTCTTATGAGCTGGCTACAATTATTAATAATGGAATTAGTAGAATGTATGGATCTAAACAAGAAAATATTTATTATTATATAACTGTTACTAATGAAAAATATAATATGCCTAAAATGCCTAAAAATTCTGAATACGGAATTTGTAAAGGAATTTATAAATTAAAAAGATATAAAGGAAATTTAGGAAATGTTCAATTGTTAGGTTCAGGATCGATATTAAACAAAGTATGTATTGCAGGAAAAATTTTATATAAAGAATATAATATATCTTCTGATATTTATAGTGTTACTTCTTTTACTGAATTAGCGAGAGATGGTCAGGATTGTGATAGATGGAATATGTTAAATTTAAATAGTTCAAAAAAGAAAAGATCATATGTTTCAAAAATTATGAATGATAGTCCAGCTATTGCTTCTACAGATTATATGAAATTATTTGCAGAGCAAATAAGAAAATATATTCCATCTAAAAAATATATTGTTTTAGGTACAGATGGATTTGCTAAATCTGATAGTAGAAAAAATTTAAGACATTATTTTGAAATTGATGAATTTTATATAGTTATATCTGCATTAATAGAATTATATGAAATTAATGTAATAAACAAAAATGTTGTTTTAGATGCAATTAAAAAATTTAAAATTAATCCAAATAAAATTAATCCGCGTTTATAATAAGAGGTTTATAAGTGTATAAAACAGTTAGAATTCCAGATATAGGAAAAGAAAAGTTAGAAGTTATAGAAATATTAGTAAAAATAGGAGATTTTGTAAAAAATGATCAAAATTTATTAATAGTAGAAGGTGAAAAAACTTCTATAGAAATACCTTCAAAAGAAACAGGAAAAATAAAAAAAATTTTTATTAAAATTGGAGATTTAGTTAAAACTAATTCAAAAATATTTTTATTAAAAAAAAAAGAAATAAAAAAAGAAAAAAAAATAAATAAAAATAATATTTTAAAAATAGATAAAAGAAATGATATACCTTATAAAGATTATGAAATTTATGCTAGTCCTATGATAAGAAGATTAGCTAGAAAAAATAGTATAAGTTTGTCTAAAATAAAAGGTACTGGTAATAAAGGAAGAATATCTAAAGAAGACTTTTTTGCATATTTAGAAAAAAAAGACAATAATTATAATAAAAATAATTTAAATAATATTTTTAAAAAAAATTTTTGTTTTGAAAAATTTGGAAAAATAAAAAAGATTTCTTTAAATAAAATTCAAAAAGTTATTTCTAAAAATTTATTAAAAAGTTGGTTAACTATACCTCATGTAACACAATTTGACGAAATAAACATTACAAAATTAGAAAAGTTTAGAAAAAATGTAAATTTAGATATTTTAAATAATAAAAATAATTCTATTAAAATAACATTGTTGCCTTTTGTTGTAAAAGCAATAGCAAATGCATTAAAAAATTTTCCTAATTTTAATAGTTCATATTCTGAAGAAAGTAATACTTTATTTTTAAAAAAATATATTAATATAGGAATAGTTATAAACTGTGATAGAGGAATATTTATTCCTGTAATAAAAGATGTTTTTAATAAAAGTATATTTGAAATTTCTATAGAAATATCTTATTTTTCTGAAAAAGTTAGATCTAATTCTTTAAAAAAAGAAGATATGGAAGGTGGAAATTTTACTATATCTAATTTAGGTGGATACGGAGGAGGATATTTTACTCCAATAATTAATTTTCCAGAAGTTGCAATTTTAGGTATTTCAAAATATATAAACAAAAATGTTTTTATTAATAAAAAAAGTTTTAATATAATTACTCTTCCAATTTCATTAAGTTATGATCATAGAGTAATAAATGGTGTAGAAGCTGTAGAATTTATAAATTTTATAAAAAATAAATTAGAAAAATTTCATAGTTTTATAATAAAATAATTTTTTCAATAAAAATATTTTTAATTTGTCTAAAATATATTTTTTAAAATATTTAAATTAAGAGAAAAAATATTATGAAAGATTTAAATGTTAATACAGTTGTAATAGGTGGTGGCCCTTCTGGATATTCTGCTGCATTTAGATTATCAGATTTAGGAATAAATACTGTTTTAATAGAAAAAAATAATTTTCTTGGTGGTGTTTGTTTAAATAAAGGTTGTATTCCATCTAAATATTTATTGCATATTTCTAAAATTATTGAAGAAGCAAAAAATTTAAAAAAATTTGATATTAATATAAATATTAAAAATATAAATTTATTAAATATAATGTTAGAAAAAAAAAAAATAATAAAATCTTTAAGAAATGGTATAAAAACTATATCAAAAAAAAAAAATATTAGTATATTAAATGGAGAAGCTTATTTTGAAAACAAAAACAGTATTTTAATAAATTGTTTTAATAAAAACAAAAAATTTGTTAAAAGAATAAATTTTAAAAATGCTATTATATCATCTGGATCTAAACCTATTACATTGCCTAATATTCCTTATTCTAATGTTAGAGTGTGGAATTCTACTGATGCATTAAATTTTTTAACAATTCCAAAAAATATGTTAATAATAGGTTCAGGTATTATAGGAATGGAAATGGCAACTATTTATAGTTCATTAGGTTCTAAAATAGATGTTATAGAAAGATCTGAAAACTTTTTTCCTTATTTAGATAAAGATATAACTAAAATATTTAAAAAATCTATATTAAATAAATTTAATTTATTATTAGGAACAAAAATTATTAAAATTTCTGAAAAAAAAGAAGGATTATTAGTAAGTTTAAGTAATTTTAAAAATTTTAATAAAAAAAAATTATATGATGTCATTTTAGTTTCTGTTGGAAGAGAACCTAATATAAAAAAATTAAAATTGAAAAATGTTCCAATAAAAATTAATAAGTTTGGATATATAAATGTAAATGAAAAATTGCAAACTAATTTAAAAAATATTTATGCAATAGGCGATGTTATTGGTTTTCCAATGTTAGCCCATAAAGGTTCTTATCAAGGAAAAATTGTAGCTGAAATAATATATGGTAGAAACATTTATTATCAACCTAAAATAATACCTTACATAATTTATTCTAATCCAGAAGTAGCTTGGACTGGTATTTTAGAAAATGAAGCTATAAAAAAAAATATAAATTATAAAATTGCTAAATTTCCTTGGAAATTTTCTGGAAGAGCAATTTCTTCTGGATATAATTTAGGTTTAACTAAATTAATTTTTAATTCTGACACTAATAGAATTATAGGTGGAATTGTAATAGGATCTGGTGCTAGTGAAATGTTAGGAGAAATAAGTTTAGCTATAGAAATGTGTTGTGATGCTGAAGATATATCTTTAACTATGCATGCTCATCCTACTTTATATGAAACTATATGTTTGTCCTCAGAAATTTTTCAAAAAAAATGTATAGATATTTAATATATTTTTTTTTAATTTAAAAAAAAATAAAATTTATATTTTTTAATTTTTATGTAAATTTAAAAAAAATTATTAATTTTTAATAAAAAAAATAATAGTATTATAAAAAGTTACATGCATATTATTTTTTGTTAAAATTTTATATTTTACAAATAATATATTTTAATTTTTGTATATAAATTAATATGCATGTATTTTATATTTAAAAAAATGTTATATATTTTTATGTACTGAATGAAATTCCACAACTACATGTAGTTTTAGCATTAGGATTATTTACAACAAATTTTGATCCTTCTAAATTTTCTAAATAATCTATTTTTCCATTTTTTATATATTTAATACTTATATGATCTATTAACATTTTAATATTATTTTTTTTTATGATAATATCATTTTTTTTAATTTTTTTTTCTATTTTGAAGTTATATTTAAATCCATTACATCCTCCTCCTATTATATATATTCTAAAATATAATTTCTTATTAGTAATTTTTAAAATTTTTTTTATTGAATTTTTTGTTAATTTTATATTATACATTTTTGTATTTTTTTTTGAATTTTATTTAAATAAAAAAAAATTATAAAAAATTTATTATTTTTATATATAAAAAAGTTTTTGATAAAATATTTGTTATCATTTCATGATAATTTGTTATATATTCTATTTTTTCAAACATTTTTTTTCCTTTTTTTTATTTTTTATATTTTGTTTTTACTATGATTTCTTAAAAAAGTTGGTATATCTAAATAATCCATTTTTTTATTTTTTTTTATATAATTTTTATTACTGATATTGTTTTTTTCTATTTTTTTATTTTTATTTTTTTTATTAAAATATTGATTTTGATATTTTAATAACATTTTATCAGAATTTTTTTTTTTTGTATTATTAACATTATAAATTTTTTCAGGTGATATTCCTGTTGCTACTATAGTTACTCTTAATTCTTCTTTCATATCATCATCTAAAGATGTACCTATAACTACTGTAGCATTTTCTGAAGAAAAATTTCTAATTGTATTTCCTACTATTTCAAATTCTTCTAATTTTAAATCTAATCCAGCTGTTATATTTACTAGAACTCCTCTAGCTCCAGATAAATCTATATCTTCTAATAATGGACTTGAAACTGCCATTTCTGCTGCTTCTTCTGCTCTATTTTCACCTGAAGAAACACCAGTTCCCATAATAGCATAACCCATTTCTGACATTACTGTTCTGACATCTGCAAAATCTACATTCATTAAACCAGGTTTAGTTATTAGTTCGGCTATTCCTTGAACAGCACCATTTAATACATTATTTGCAGCTCTAAATGCATCTAATAATGAAATTCCTCTATTTAAAACTTTTAATAATTTATCATTTGGTATTGTTATTAACGAATCAACATTTTTTGATAATTCTGTTATTCCTTGTTCTGCATATAACATCTTTTTCTTACCTTCAAAGCTGAATGGTTTTGTTACTACAGCTACTGTCAATATTCCCATATTTTTTGATATTTCTGCAATTACAGGTGCAGCTCCTGTTCCTGTTCCTCCTCCCATTCCTGCTGCTATAAACACCATATCAGCTCCTTCCATAGATGTTTTTAATGATTCTTTATCTTCTTTTGCTGAATTTTTTCCTATTTCTGGATTAGAACCAGCTCCTAGACCTCGTGTAATATTTTTTCCTATTTGTATTGTTTGTTCGACTTCTATTTTTTTTAAAGCTTGAGAATCTGTATTTACAGCATAAAATTCTACTCCAGCAATTTTTTCTTTTATCATATGTTCTATAGCGTTACCTCCACCTCCTCCAACTCCAATAACTTTTATAACTGCTTCTTTTATAGAATCTAAATTTTCGAACATTTTTTTTCCTTATTTTTATTTTTTTTATTTAATTATCCATTTATTTATTTTTTCAAAAATATTTTTTATAAAATTATTATTTTTTTTCTTTTTTTTAAATTTATTATTTTTTTTAACATATTTTAATATTCCTACAGATGTAGAATATATAGGATCATAAATTTTTTTATTTTTATCTTTTATATTTTTTGGAATTGCAATTCTAACTTTTGTTAAAAAAATTTTTTTTGCACAATTTTTTAAAAATTTTATTTTAGATCCACCACCAGTAATTACTATTCCTCTTTTTATTTCTATTTCTTTTCCAGTATATTTATATATTTTTTTTTGTATTTTTATTATTTTTTGTTTTACTATATTTAATAATTCTATATATCTTGGTTCTATTACATCTATTAGTCTTTGTATAGTAATATTTTTTATTATTTTTCCATTTGAATCTAATATATTATTATTTTTTATTTTTTCTAATATTGGAACTGTAGTACATCCATGATTTATTTTTATTTTTTCTGCTTTTTTATATGATATAGAAAATGCATATGCTATGTCATTTGTTACTAATTCACTTGCATACGGTATTACATGATTATATATAGTATATCCATTATAATATATACTTAAATCAATAGAGTTACTTCCTATATCTATCATACATACACCAAATTTTTTTTCTTCTTTTGTTAAAACAGCTTCACTAGAAGCAATTCCTGAAAATATAAGTTTTTTTACTTTTATTTTACATTTTTCTATAGATTTTTTTATATTTTTATATATTTCTTTATGACAAGTAATTAGATGAACTTTACCTTTCATTCTCATTCCAGATAATCCTATTGGATTTTTTATACCAGATCTTTTATCTATAGAATATTCTTGAGGTATTACATGTAACATTATATGTTCATCATTTATTTTTATAGATTTAGCAGAATATATAACATTTTTTATGTCTTGTTTTTGAATTTCTTTACCAGATACCGGTATAATACCTATTTCATTATGACATTTTATTTTTTCATGTGATATAGATAAATATGCTGATTTTATTTTTTTTTTAGACATTATTTCTGCTTTATTTATAGATTTTTCTATACAATGTTTTATAGATTCTAAATCATATATTCCTGTTTTATTAATTCCTTTAGATTCATTTTTTCCTATTCCTATTATTTTTATATTATTATTATAAATTTCTCCTATTAATGTAACTATTTTGTTGTGTCCTATTTCTATACTTGTAACTAATTTTTTTTCCATATTTTATGTCACTTTTATACTTTATTTACAATTTTAAAATTTTTTTATAGTTCTATTTTAAAAATATTTATATTTTTAAAATTACTAATTAATAACATATTATTTATATTTATTTTTATTAAACAAAAATATTTTATAAAAATTTTATATTTTTATTTAAATTTAATTTTTATAATTATTATATTTTTTTTAGTTCTGCTACTCTTAATATAGCACTTCTAGATCTTATATTTTTTTTAATTTCCTTTTTGCTAGGAAATATTTTTTTTAATATTTTTAATTTTTTTTTTGAGTTTATTTTTTTTAGTTCCTCATTAGTTATAGGTAATTTATTTGGTATTTTTATATCTTTACTATTACATTTCATAAAATATTTTATTATTTTGTCTTCTAAGGAATTAAAACTTATTACTAATAATTTTCCTTTATAAGATAAAATTTTAAGTGAATCTTTTAATATTTTTTTTATACATTTTAATTCTTTATTTATATAAATTCTTATTGCTTGAAAAGTTTTAGTAGATGGATTTATTTTTTTATTTTTTTTATAAACAATTTTGTTTATTATATTAGATAATTCTACAGTTTTTTCTATTTTTTTTTTTTTTCTATATTCTACTATAGATTTAGATATTTTTGATGCAAATTTTTCTTGACCAAATTTTTTTATTACTTCAAAAATATTTTTTTTATTACTATTATTTATCCATTCTTTTGCTGAAATTCCATATTTTTGATTATATCTCATATCTAAAGGTCCATTTAAAACAAATGAAAAACCTCTTTTTTTATTTTTTATTTGATTAGTAGAAAAACCTAAATCTAATATAATCCCATCAATCTTTTTTATAATATTAAATTTTTTAGCATATTTTATAAAATTTTCAAAAGAATCATTTATAAACTTAAAATTTTTGTTTTTTATTTTTTTTGAAAAATTTATACTATATGGATCTTTGTCTAAAGAATATAAAAATCCATGTTTTCCAATTTTTTTTAAAATATTTTTTGAATGTCCTCCTGACCCAAATGTACAATCTACATATATTCCATTTTTTTTAATTTTTAAATATTTTATTACTTCTTTTAATAAAACAGGTATATGATAATTTTTTTTAGACATATATTTTTATTTTTTTTTTTTTTTTAAATTTTTTTTTAAAAAAAAATTTAATAAATTTTATATATTTTATTTATTTTTATAAAATTATTTATTTATTATTTTTACTTTTAAAACATTTATTAATTTTAATATTTGTTTTTTTATTTTATTATTTATATTTATATCTTTATATATTTCTATTAAAATTTTTGATATTTTTTTATTATTTTTTAAAGGTTTAGCTATAATTTTTTTTATATTATATCCTCTTTGTGAAAATAGACCTATTACTCTAGATAAAACTCCTGATTTATTTTCTAATAATATATATAAAATTTTTTTCATAAAATTTTCCTAACATTTTTTTAATATCATATTTTTCATACCTAATCCTTTTATTTGCATAGGATATACATGTTCTGAAGAATCTATTTTTATGTCTAAAAATACTAATTTTTTTTTAGTTTTTTTTAATGCATATTTCATTTTATTATATAGTTCTTTTTTTTTATATACTCTTATTCCTATATGACCATATGATTTAACTAATTTAGAAAAATTTGGTAGTGATTTCATATATGATTGTGAATATCTACCAGAATAATTTATATCTTGCCATTGTTTTACCATACCTAATACATTATTATTTAAATTTATTATTAAAATAGGTATTTTATATTGCTTTGCTGTAGATAATTCTTGTATATTCATTTGAATGCTCCCATCTCCTGTTATACATATAACATTTTTTTTAGGAAATGCTAATTTTACACCTAAAGCAGCTGGTAATCCAAATCCCATAGTTCCTAATCCTCCAGAATTTATCCAATGTCTAGGTTTTTTAAAAGAATAATATAAAGCTGTAAACATTTGATGTTGACCTACATCAGATGTAATATATGCATTTCCTTTTGTTATTTTCCATATAGTTTCTATAACATATTGTGGTTTTATTTTTTTTGAAGTTTTTTCATATTTCAAACTATTTTTTTTTCTCCATAGTTGTATTTTTTCCCACCATTTTTTTATATTATTATTATATTTTTTTATTTCTAATATTTTTATAATTTCTTTTATAATATTTTTTGCATCTCCTACAATAGATATTTTAGATTTTATAGTTTTAGATATTGATGTAGGATCTATATCTATATGTATAATTTCTGAATTAGGACAATATTTATAAATATTATTTGTTGTTCTATCATCAAATCTGACTCCTATTGCTAATATTATATCAGAATAGTGCATTGCCATATTAGCTTCATAAGTTCCATGCATTCCTAACATTCCTAAGCACTGTTCGTGTCTTCCTGATATAGCTCCTAATCCCATTAATGATGTAGTTATAGGAAAATTTAATTTTTCTAATAATAATAACAAATATTTACTACATCCAGAAGATATTACACCACCGCCAATATATATAACTGGTTTTTTTGATTTTTTTAGTTTTTTAAATATCTTTTTTATTTTTTTTTTTTCTATTAATGTTTTTTCATTTAATTTTTTATATTTTTTTTTTATAAAAATATATTTTTTTTTAATATTGTTAGATAATACATTTTTTGGAATGTCTATTACTACTGGACCTTTTCTTCCTGAAGATGCTATATAAAAAGATTTTTTAAATATTTTATATATTTCTGAAGTATTTTTTATTAAAAAACTATGTTTAACTATTGGTCTTGATATACCTATCATATCACATTCTTGAAAAGCATCATTTCCTATTAAAGAATAATCTACCTGACCTGATATTATTATTATTGGTATAGAATCCATATAAGCTGTTGCTATACCTGTTATTGCATTTGTAGCCCCAGGTCCTGATGTTACTAAAGCTACTCCTACTTTTCCTGTAGATCTAGCATATCCATCAGCCATATGCGTTGCTGCTTGTTCATGTCTTACTAATATATGTTTTATTTTTCCTATTCTTTTTATAGAATCATATATATCAAGAACCGATCCTCCTGGATATCCAAATATATATTTGGTTTTTTGTTTTATTAAAGATTTTACTACTATATCTGCTCCTAACATTTTTTTTCCTTTATAATATATATTTTATATTTTTATAACAATATTTTATTTTACAGATATTTTTATATTTAGTAAAAATTTTAATAATATTTTTTTTAACAAATTTGTTTTTTAATCTTTTTTAAAAAAAAAGTATTTTATAACTTTTATTTAATTGTTATTTATATAATAATTTTTATTAATATTTTATTGTTTTTTTAAATTTTTTTTTAAAAAAAATATTTATTGTAAAATATTATAATATAATTTTATAAAGTTCTTTTAAAATATTTTGCAGGAGATAATTATGATAAAAATTTTTAATAATATTAAATCATATATTTTATCTATATTTTTATTTTTTTTAATTGTTTTGTTTAATTTTTCTATATGTTGTGAAAATAAAAAAAATGATATATGTAATGAACATATTCCTAGTTTATCTAAAATTATTGATAAAGCAATGCCATCTATAGTAAGTATAGATGCTGAAGGATCGAAATATTTTCATAAAAAGAAGAATAAAAAAGTAAATAATTATAATTTTAATAATATATATAATTATAATATTAATGAAAAATTTGAAAAAAAATATTTTAGTTCTTTAGGTTCAGGAGTCATAATAGACTCAAAAAATGGTTATGTAGTTACTAATAGTCATGTTATTAAAGATACATATAATATAGAAGTAAAATTGAATGATGGAAGAATATTTAATTCAGAAGTAGTTGGAATGGATAATAATTCTGATATAGCATTAATAAAGTTAAAAAAAGCAAAAAATTTAGTAGCAATAAAATTTTTTGATTCAGATAAGGTTAAAGTTGGAGATTATTCAATAGCTATAGGAAACCCATATGGTTTAGGAAATACAGTAACTTATGGAATTGTTTCTGCTGTTGGAAGAAATGGTTTAAATATTGAAAATTATGAAAATTTTATTCAAACCGATGCATCTATTAATAAAGGTAGTTCAGGAGGTGCTTTAATAAATTTAAAAGGAGAATTAATTGGGTTAAATACTGCTATTTTATCACCAAAAGAAGGAAATATAGGAATAGGTTTTTCTATACCTTCTAATATGGTAAAAAATTTAACAGAACAAATAGAAAAATATGGAAAAGTACAAAAAAGAGAATTAGGTATAATAGGAATTGAAATAGATGAAGAAATATCAAAATCTATGCATTTAAAAGTAAATAAAGGAATTTTTATAAGTAAAGTAATTCCTTATTCAGTTGCTGAAAAAGTTGGTATAAATATAGGAGATATCATTATTTCTATAAATAATAAATTAGTAAAAAATTTTTTTTCTTTTAAATCAGACATATATTCTTTTCCTATAGATAAAAAAATAGAATTAAAATTAATAAGAAATGGAAAAACAAAAATTTTTTTTATAGAAAAAAAAGATTTTAAATTATTTAATGTTAATAGTAAAAATATATATAGAAAAATACCAGGATTATTAATATCTATGATAAAAATAAATGGAAACAATATTATTAAAGTAAAATATGTAAAATTAAATAGTTATGCATATAAAGCTGGATTTAGAAATAATGATGTTATACTTAACATAAATAATATTCATGTAAATAATTTTTCTAAATTAGATAATTTTGTTTCTAAAAAAAAAATGATATCATCTTTTTATATAAAGAGAGGAAATAATAATATATATCTTTTCATGCAATCTTAAATTTTTTGTTCTTCCGATAAAGTTTTTGTCAGAAGAACAAAAAAAAATATTTTTGAAATATTTATTTAAAATTTTCTTAAAATGCTATTTATTTTTGTTTTATTTAATGTTTTATAATCTACATTTTTTACTATTACAGCACAATATAAATTATGTGTTTTGTCTTTAGAAGGAATTGATCCTGGAACTACTACAGAACCTCTTGGAACTTTACCATAACTTATTTTTCCTGTTTTTCTATTATATATTTTTGTACTTTGTCCTATATATACACCCATTGAAATTACTGATCCTTTTTCTATTATTACTCCTTCTACTATTTCTGATCTAGCTCCTATAAAACAATTATCTTCTATAATAGTTGGATTAGATTGTAATGGTTCTAAAACTCCACCTATTCCAACTCCTCCTGATATATGTACATTATTTCCTATTTGAGCACAAGATCCTATAGTAGACCATGTGTCTATCATAGTATTTTTTCCTATATGTGCTCCTGTATTTATATAACAAGGCATAAGAACACTTTTTTTATTTATAAAAGCACCATATCTTACAGTAGCTTGAGGAACTACTCTTACTTTTTCTTTTTCAAATTGTTCATCATGATAATCAGTATATTTTAATTTTATTTTATCATAATATGTAGTTTCTAAACTATGCACTATTTTGTTTTTTGAAACAATAAATTTTAGTAATATTGCTTTTTTTATCCATTCGTTAGTTTTCCATAAATCTTTTACTTTTTCTGACACTTTTATAGAACCATTATCTAACATTTTCATTACTTTATTAATAGAATTTATTAGATCTTTATTTTTATCTTTTATTTTTATTTCTTTTCTTTTTTCAAAAGCATTTTCTATAATTTCTATTATTTTTTGCATAATTTACTCTTATTATATTGTTTTTTTTAATAAAAAAAATTATAAATTTATTTTTTATTATAACATTTTTATTTTTTGTTTATTAATATTTTACTTATTTTTTCATCTTTTTGAAAAGTTAAAATATTGCATCCTAAATTTGTAACTAATACAGTATGTTCATATTGAGCAGAATAACTATTATCCATTGTTTTTACAGTCCATCCATCTTTACAACAATACACTTCTTTATTACCAAAATTTATCATTGGTTCTATAGTAAATACCATACCTTTTTTTATAATTGTTTTTTCTCTATTATCATAATAGTGTAATATTTGAGGATTTTCATGAAACTTTTTTCCTATGCCATGACCACAATATTCTTCTACTATAGAAAAATTTTTTTTTGATATATATTTTTGTATATTTTTTCCTAATTTTGAAATTTTTATGCCTGGTTTTATTGATTTTAATGCTATATATAAACTTTTTCTTGTATGTTTACATAATTTTTTATATTTTTTATTTACTTTTCCAACCATAAACATTTTAGATGCATCTCCATGATATCCATTTTTTATTACAGATACATCTATATTTACTATATCTCCATTTTTTAATTTATATTTGTTTGGTATTCCATGACAAACTACATCATTAACAGATATACAAGTAGATTTTGGAAATCCTTTATATCCTAGACATGCTGGTATAGCTTTTTGTTTATTTATTATATAATCATGACATATTTTGTCTATTTCTTCAGTAGTAATTCCTATATTTACATATTTTTTTATCATTTCCAATACTTTTGCTGTTAATTTTCCAGATATTTCCATTTTTTCTATTTCTTGTTTATTTTTTATTTTTATTTTTTTCATATTATAATTTTATTTTATTTAATATTTCATTTTAATTTATAATATAATATAAAATTAGTTTTATAAAAATTTTTTAAATATATTATATTTTATATAAAAAATTAGGAGAATACATTTTATGAAAATTATATCTATGAAAGATATGATAAATTCCGGAGTACATTTTGGTCATCAAACTAGATATTGGAATCCTAAAATGAAACCATTCATTTTTGGATCTCAAAACAAAGTTCATATTATAAATTTAGAAAAAACTTTAATATTATTTAATAATGCTATTTTAGAATTAAGAAAAATGTGTATTAAAGGTAATAAAATTTTATTTGTTGGAACTAAAAAAGTAGCTTCTAAAATAATAAAGGAAACAGCTATTTTATGTAAACAATTTTATGTAAATAATAGATGGTTAGGTGGTATGTTAACAAATTGGAAAACAGTTAGACAATCTATTAAAAAACTTAAAGATTTAGAAACAGAATCTTTAGATGGAACTTTTAAAAAACTTACAAAAAAAGAAGTATTATTAAAAGTTAGAAAATTAAAAAAATTAGAAAGAAGTTTAGGTGGAATTAAAAATATGGGAGGTCTTCCTGATGCATTATTTGTTATAGATGCTAATTATGAAAAAATTGCTATTTCTGAAGCTAAAAATTTAGGTATTACAGTATTTTCTATAGTAGATACAAATTCTAGTCCTGATGGAATAGATTTCATAATTCCTGGAAATGATGATTCAATAAAATCTATAAAATTATATTTAAATATTATTAAAGAAGCGATATGTATAGAAGAAAAAGAAATTATAAAAAAAATATAAAATTTTTTTATTTAAATAAAAATGTATAATTTAATTTTATATGTTTTAGGAAATAAATTTATGAAAAATATTTCTTATAGTACAATTAAAAAATTAAGAAAAATAACTGGAATAGGAATTTTGGAATGCAAAAATGAAATAATAAATACTAAAGGTAATATAGAAGAAGCAATTTTTAATTTAAGAAAAAAAGGTGCTATAAAAGCAGAAGAAAAAAAAATAAATAAAACTTATAACGGAATTATACTTTCTCATTCAAAAAATAATTTTGGCGTAATTTTAGAAATAAAATGTCAAACAGATTTTGTTTCTAAAGGAAAATATTTTAAAAAATTTGGAAAAAAAATATTGAAATATTCTATACAAAATTGTTGTAAAGATATAAATGAAATAAAAAAAAAATTTGAAAAAGATAGAATTGAACTTTTAAATAAAGTTAATGAAAATATTTTAATTAATAAATTTTATTATATTTCAGGAGAAACTGTATATAGTTATGTTCATTCTGATAGAATAGGAGTTTTAATATCTACATATAACAAAAATAATTATAAAAGTTTAAATATAGATAAAAATGTTTTAAAAAAAATTTCTATGCATATAGTAGCAAAAAAACCTAAATATTTAAAATTTGAAGATATTCCAAAAGAAATTGTTAAAAAAGAAATTATAATTCATTCAGAACTAACTAAAAAGTTACAAAAACCTACAAAATATTTTAATAAAATAGTAAAAGGAAAAGTTAGAAAATTTTTTTCAAAAATAATTTTAATGGAACAAGATTTTGCTATAGATGAAAAAAAAAATGTAGAACAGTTTACAAAAGAAAATAATATTATATTAAAAAATTTTGTAAGATTAGAGATTTAAAAAATATTAATTTTTTTTAATTTTTTTTTAGAAGCTGTTTAATACAGCTTCTATATTACTTTTTATAACAAATTAATATTTTATATATTTAATTTAAAAAAAAGTATATAATATTAATATTTATAATATATTTAAATATTTTTTTAAAAAATATTTTGTTGAGGTATATTTTGATTAATTATGCTAAAAATTATACTGAAAAAAAAATGATTATTTGTATTAATTCTTTTAAAAAAAAAATAGATTCTATAAGAGCTGGTTTAGCTAGTGCTTCTCTTGTAGAAAATATTTTAATAGAATATTATGGTAAAAAAATTTTTTTAAACAAAATTTCTAGAATTATTGTTCATAATAATAGAACTTTAAAAATAAGTTTATTTGATAAATTTTTAAATAATAATGTAGTAAAATCAATTTTAAAATCTAATATTGGTTTAAGTACTTATATAAAAAATGATAATATATTTGTTTCTGTCCCTTTTTTAACAAAAGAAAAAAGAATAAAATTAATAAAATTTGTGTATAAAGAAGGAGAAAATGCAAAAATTAATATTAGAATTGTTAGAAGAGATATTAATACAAAATTCAATAATATGTATTTAGATAAACAAATTGATAAAGATAGTAAATATAGAATAGAAAAAATTATACAAAATTTAACAAATGATTTTGTAAAAAAAATTGATAATATATTAACCTATAAAAAAATTGATTTAGAGAACACTTAAGAACTTTTCATTAAATAATGTATTTAAAAATATATTAATATTTTTTTTTGTAAAAATTTTGTTTTATTAAAATGTTAAATAATATATTATTTATATATTTTATATATTTTTTTTTATATATTTTAGATTATAAAAATGACAAATTATAATAATTTTTTAAGTTTTTCTCCATATAAAAATCCAATGCTATTGATAGATAAAATAATATATATTAAAAAAAATGTTTTTATAAAATCTTTTAAAACTATTAAAAAAAATGATTTTTTTTTAAAAAGACATTTTTTTAGAAATATAAATTTAGTTTATCCTGGTGTTTTAATTTTAGAATTTTTGCATCAATCTTCTTTAATGTTAATTTATAAAAGTGAAAAATTTAATAGTTGTAAAATGTTCTACTTAGCTAAAATAAAATATGCAAAATTTTTTTTTCCTATTGTTTATAAAGATAATTTATTTGGAAAAGTAAATATTATAAAAAAAATTTTAAATATGTATATATTTGATGGTAAAATAATTGTTAGAAATAAAATTGCTTGTCATTCAATATTTTCATGTATTATAAAATAATTTTTTAAAATATTTTTATTAGAGATTTTATGAAAAATTTTAAATTTGTTCATTTAAATTTAAGATCATATTATTCTATTATAGATGGATTTAATAAACCAAAAAGTTTATTAAAAAAAGCTTTTGATAATAATATGACTTGTTTAGGAATAAATGATTTCGGAAATATGTTTGGAATATTAAAATTTTATAATATTGCTCATTATTATGGAATAAAACCAATATTAGGTATTAGTTTAAAAGTAAAATTTTTAAAAAAATATATAAAAATAATTTTATTAGCTAAAAATTACTTTGGATATAATAATTTAATTATAATATCTTCAAAATTGCAAAATAATAATTTATATAAAAAAAAGAATTTAAATTATGTTGATTCAAATTTTTTAAAAAATAATGCAGAAGGTTTATTATTAATAATAAATTTTGATTTTTTTTATAATTTTAATAATTTTTCAGAAGAAAAAAACATTTATATTTTAAGAAAATATTTAAATTTTTGTAAAAAATATTTTTATGACTCTTTTTATTTAGAAATAATTAGAATAAATATGTTTAATGAAGAATTTTTAATACAAAAAATATTAGAAACTTCTTATATATATAATGTTCCAGTTTTAGCAACTAATAAAGTTCTTTTTATTAATAAAAATGATTTTTATATTCATAAAATAAGAGTATGTATAAGTAAAGGTATATCTATATCTAGTATAGATAAAAATTATATTTATACTAAAAATCAATATTTAAAATCTGAAAATGATATGTTAAATTTATTTTCAGATATACCTGATTCTATTAAAAATAGTGTTGAAATATCAAAACGTTGTAATGTAATTTTATCTTATAAAAAATATTTTTTACCAAAATTTTTAAAAAATGATATATCTTCTGAAAAATTTTTAATAAAAAAAGCATATTCTGGAATTAAAAAAAGATTAAAAACTATTTATTTTAAAAAGAAAATAAAAAAAAATATTTTAAAAAAATATTATGAAAGATTATCTTATGAGTTAAAAATAATAAATAAAATGGGGTTTCCTGGTTATTTTTTAATAGTAATGGAATTTGTATTATGGGCTAAAAAAAAAAATATTCCTGTTGGTCCAGGAAGAGGATCAGGAGCTGGATCTTTAGTAGCTTATGCATTATTTATAACAGAAATAAATCCTATAGATTTTAATTTATTATTTGAAAGATTTTTAAATCCAGAAAGATTATCTATGCCTGATTTTGACATAGATTTTTGTATGGATAGAAGAGATGAAGTAATTTTTCATATTTCTAAAATATATGGAAAAGATTATATTTCTCAAATAATCACTTTTGGAACTATGTCAGCTAAATCTGTAATAAGAGATGTTGGAAGAGTGTTAGGTTATCCTTATGGATTTATAAATTATATTTCAAAGTTAGTTCCAACTAATTTTAGAATTACTATTGATAAAGCATTTAAAAATCAAAAAGATTTAAAAAAATTATATGAAAAAGATGTAGACATAAAAAATATAGTTAATATATCTAGAAAATTAGAAGGAGTTGTAAAAAATGTAGGAAAACATTCAGGAGGAATAATAATATCTCCTAATAAAATTATAAATTGCGTTCCTTTATATTTTGATAAAGATTGTAAAAATTCTATAACTCAATTTGATAAAAACGATTTAGAAAAAATTGGATTGATAAAGTTTGATTTATTAGGATTAAGAACTTTAACATTAATACAAAATGCTTTATTAATGATAAAAAAATATAATTTTAATAAATTTATAAAAATAGATATGAATAGAATAGATTTAAACGATAAAAAAGTTTTTAAATTATTTAAAAATGCTAATACAATAGCTATATTTCAGTTAGAATCTAAAGGAATGCAAAGTTTAATAAGAAAAATGAATCCTAATTCTTTTGAAGATATAATTGCTTTAGTTGCATTGTTTAGACCAGGTCCATTACAGTCTGGAATGGTTAAAAATTTTATTGATAGAAAAAATGGAATAGAAAAAATATATTATCCTGACAAAAATTGGCAAGACATTTCATTAAAACCTATTTTAAAATCAACTTATGGGATAATTTTATATCAAGAACAAGTTATGCAAATAGCTCAACTTTTGTCTGGATATAGTTTAGGTAATGCAGATATTTTTAGAAGATCTATTTCTAAAAAAGATCCAAAAGAAATGAAAAAACAAAGAATTTTTTTTAATAATGGAGCTATTAAAAAAGGAATAGATAAAAATTTTTCTTCAAAAATTTTTGATTTATTAGAAAAATTTGCTGGATATGGATTTAATAAATCTCATTCTACTGCTTATGCAATGATAACATATCAAACAATGTGGTTAAAAACATATTATCCATCAGAATTTATGGCATCAGTTATGAATGTAGAAATAGATAAAATAAATAGATTAGTTATTCTTATAGATGAATGTAGAAGAATAAAAATAAATATTATTCCTCCTAATATAAATTTTAGTTCTTATAATTTTGATGTATATAAAAATGATATAATATATGCTTTAGGAGCTATAAAAGGAATAGGAATATCTTCTATAAAAGTTATATTAAAAGAAAGAAAAAAAAATGGTGTCTTTAGTAATATATTAGATTTATGTATAAGAACTTCTTGTAAAAAAATTACTTTTTCTGTATTAAAAAAATTAGTGTTTTCTGGAGCTTTTGATTGTTTTAATTTAGATAGATATGTTTTAAAAGAATCTCTAAAAGATATAATGAAATTATCTATTCAATATCTTAAAAATAAAGATTTTGTTAATAATAATTTGTTTGGTAATGTATACGAAGATTATAATAATATAATAAAATTTAAAAAAAAAAATTGTTTAAATTTTACTTTAGAAGAAAAAATTAAAAAAGAATATTCATCTATTGGTTTATATTTAAATTTTCATCCTGTTACTAAATATTTAAAAGAAATAAAAAAATATAAAAAAATTATAAGAATAAAAAAATTATATAAAAAATATTTTTTGAATAAAGTAGTATTAATATTTGGAATAATAAGTTCTATTAGAAAAATTATATCTAAAAATAATAATAAAATAATATCAATAATTTTAGATGATTGTTTCTATAAAATAGAAGTTATATTTTTTGATTCTTTTAAAAAAAAAGTTAGTTCATTTATAAAAAAACAAAAATTTATATTTATAAAAGGTAAAGTAGTATTTGATAAATTTTTAAATAAAATTAGAATTATAGCTATTAAATATAATAATTTAGAAGAATTAAGAAATAAATATTTAGAAAAAATTATAATATTTATAGATGTAAATGTTATAAAAAAAAAAATTAAAAAAAATATTTTTTCAATAATTAAAAAATATAATTATGGAAATCTTTGTATTAAAATATATGAAAATAATTTAAATAATATAAAAAAATATTTTTTAGTAAAAAAATATTTTGTTTTTCCTAAAAATGAACTTTTTAATAAATTAGAATTATTTTTAGGAAAAAATTTATTTAAAATTTTAAAAAAATAATTTTTTTTTTATCATTTTTTTAATTTTTTTTATAGATATTAATTTTTTTATATTAGATATTCTATTTTTATATTCTATACATTTGTTTTTTAAATTTTTTTTATTAATAATAATAATATGAGTTATACCAATTAATTCTGATTCAAAAAACATTTTTCCTGGAGAAATTACTCTATCTTCTATTATTACTTCTATATTATTTTTTTTTAATTTTTTGTAAATTTTTTCTGAAACTTTATTTACTTTTGTTTCTTTATATTTATTTATTGGTAATATAATTACTTTAAATGGAGATATTTTTGACGGCCATATAATTCCGTTTTTATCATAATTTTGTTCTATTATTGATGGTATTAATCTACTTATTCCTATTCCATAACATCCCATTTTTATAATTTTTTTATTTTTTTTTTTATCTTCTACAAAAAAATTAATTTTATTAGAATATTTTTTTCCAATTTGAAATATATGAGCTATTTCTATACTTTTTTTTATTTTATATTTTTCTCTTAATAATATATTTTTATCATTTTTATGGATTTTTATTTTTTTTGTTTTATTTACTTTTTTATATATATAAAAACTTTTCATTTTTAATATTTGTGAATCTATTATAATACTATTTTTTTTTTTAAATATATTTTTTAATTTTTTTTTTTTTTTTAATTTTATTGTATTATCTTTATAATAATTTTTTATTTTTTTAATATCTAAAATACAATTTTTATGTATTATTGCTAATATATAATTTTTGTTTTTATATGATTTTATTAAAAATATTTTTACAAAATTATTTTTTTTTTTTGTTTTTATATTTATGTTTTTATTTTTTTTTATTATTTTTTTTATATATATTTTTTTAGCAATATTATTTTTATTTGATATTAATATATAATTTTCTCCACTATTAGAAATTGAATGAAATTCATGAGATATATTTCCTCCCATTTTTTTTGATTCTGTTTTTATTATATAAAACTTTATTTTTAAAGAATTAAAAATGTTTATATATGAATTATAAATTTTTAAATATGTTTTTTTCATAGATTTATTTTTTATATGAAATGAATAGGCATCTTTCATAATAAATTCTTTGCATCTTATAGTTCCTGATTTTGGTCTTATTTCATCTCTATATTTTGTTTGTATTTGATAAAATATTATTGGTAATTTTTTATATGATTTTATTTCTTTTGAAAATATATATGTTGAAATTTCTTCGTGTGTTGGAGAAAGTATGAAAAATTTTTTTTTTCTATCTAATACTTTAAATAATTCATTACCAAAAATTTTTTCTCTTCCACTTTTTTTCCATAATGATAAAGGTTGTAAAATAGGCATTATTATTTCTATTGCATTATTTTTTTCCATTTCTTTTCTAACTATTTTTTCTATTTTTCTTATTATTCTTACTCCTAAAGGTAAAAAAACATATATACCTGATGATATTTTTCTTATTAATCCTGATTGTAACATCAACTCGTTTATATTAGTTTTTTTTTCATTTTTTTTTCTTCTTACAAAAAATAAATATTTACTAGTTCTCATTTTTTTCCTATAAAAATTATTTTATAAATTTTTTTATAATATAAATTATATAAAAATTTTTATATATATTTTAAAATATTTTAATTATATAATATTTTTTATATAATATAAGTTTTAAATTTATTATAATATAATTTTAGGTTAATTATGTCTGAAAATAACTTTGATGAAGATAAAACTGAAGATCCTACTGAACATAAATTAAAAAAAGCTGAATTAGAAGGTAAAAGAATAAATTCTAAAGAACTAAATTTTTTATTATTTTTGTGTATAAGTTTTTATTTTGTATATATATTTAAAAATGATATTTATTATAATTCTATAAATTTTTTTATAAAAAGTTTTAAATTTGATATTTTTTCTATTAATAGAGATATTTTTTTTAATTTAATATGTTTAATAAAAGAAAAAATTTTATATTTTTTGTTTTATTTATTTTTCCCTTATTTAGTAAATATATTAATATTATTTTTGTTTGGGAAAATAAGATTTAATATAAAAAATATAAAATTTGATTTTAAAAAGTTAAACATATTAAATGGAATTAAAAAAAATTTTTCTTATAATATATTTTTAGAAATAATTAAAATATTAATAAAAATTTTTTTTATAATATTAACGTTTTCATTTTTTATTTATAAAAAAATTTTTGAAATATTAAATATTTTTTTTATTGATGATTTTTATATAAATATTTTGTATTTTTTAAAAATGTTTGTTTTCTTTTGTTTAATAGGAATTTTTTCTTTTATACCAATATCTATTATAGATTTTTATTTGGAATATAATAGTTATTATAAAAATTTAAAAATGTCTAAACATGAAATTTTAGAAGAGTTTAAAGAAATAGAAGGAAATCCAAATGTTAAAAATATTTTAAATAGAAGAATAAAAGAAAAATTTAATATTTTAAAAAATTCTAATATTTCTAAATCAGATGTTATTTTAATAGATTATTCAGAAAATTTTTGTATTGCTATAAAATATGATAAAAATACTATGCATGTTCCTAAAATATTAAGAAAGATTTCTAATAAAGAAATACATAATATAAAAAAAATTGCAATTTTAAATATGATACCTATTCTTAAAAATGATGATATCACTATAAAATTATATAAATATGGAAAATCAGGAAAATATATTCCAGAAAAATTATATATGTTAGTTGCAGAAGTTATAAATTGGTCATGGAAAATGAAAAAATGGATGTTATCAGGTGGTAAAAAACCAATATTTAATAAAAAAAATTTATAAATTAATTTTAAAAATTTAGAGATAATAAAATATGATATTAAATTTTTCAATATTTAAAAATGTATTAAAAGATATTAAAAAAATTAGTTGGAATTTGTTTTATGCTCCAGCAACATTATTAATGTTATTATCTATGATGATATTACCATTACCTACATTTTTATTAGATATATTTTTTACTTTTAATATAGTTCTTTCTATTATGATTCTGTTATCTTCTATGTTTACTAGAAATATTATTGAATTTATTTCCTTTCCTACTATATTATTATTTTCAACTTTACTTAGATTGTCGTTAAATATAGCTTCTACTAGAATAATTTTAATAAATGGTCATACAGGATCTTCATCTGCTGGTAATGTTATAGAATCTTTTGGTCATTTTTTAGTAGGAAATAATTTTTATGCAGGAATAGTAATATTCATAATATTAATAATAATAAATTTTATAGTTATAACAAAAGGTTCTGGAAGAATTGCTGAAGTAGGAGCTAGATTTGCATTAGATGGTATGCCTGGAAAACAAATGTCTATAGATGCAGATTTAAGCTCAGGAATTATAGAAGAAAAAGAAGCTATAAAAAGAAGAAAACAAGTTTCTCAAGAAGCTGATTTTTATGGTTCTATGGATGGAGCAAATAAATTTGTTAGAGGAGATGCAATAGCTGGTATATTAATTATGTTTATAAACATAATTGGAGGTATATTAGTAGGTATTATACAACATAATATGGATTTTTATAAAGCTATTGAAACTTATTCTCTTTTAACTATAGGTGATGGATTAGTAGCTCAAATTCCATCTTTATTGATATCTACTTCTGCTGGAGTAATGGTTACTAGAATAAGTACTAATAAAGATATAAGTGAACAAATTGTTAATCAATTATTTAATAGTTTTAAAATATTTTTTTTTAGTAGTATTGTATTGTTAATTTTTGGATTAATACCTGGAATGCCTCATATAATTTTTTTATTTGCTTCATTAATTTTATTTATGTTTGGAACAATTTTATATTTTAAAGATTGTTCATCTAATAAATTAAATATTGAAAAAATTAATAAATTTAAAAAAAAATTGAAAGATGTTTCATGGAAAGATGTTATAATAGAAGATACTATAAGAATAGAATTAGGTAAAAAAATATGTATTTATTTAAATGAAAAAGAAAAAAATAATTTAATTAATAAAATTCAATCTGTTAGAAAAAATTTTGCTAGTAAAATTGGTTTTTTACCTTCTTTTGTAAACATAAAAAATAATTTTTTACTAAAAAAAAATGAATATAGAATATTTATAAAAGGAGTAGAATTTTATAGAGGAGAATTATTTTATAATTTGATTATGATAATTAATAATGATCAAAAAAGTAAAATTTCTTTTCCTTATGTAAAAAAATGTATAGATCCTATATATAATATGAAATCTTTTTGGATAAATAAAAATTATGAAAAAAAAGCTAAGAAAAATGGTTTTACTATTATAGATTCTACTTCTTTATTAGTTGCAAACTTAAATAATATTTTAAAACAAAATTTAGATGAATTATTAGGTTGTTATGAAACACAAAAATTATTAGAAAATTTAAATTTAAAAATGCCAAAATTAGTAGATGAATTTATTCCAAATGTTATTAGTTTATCTGTTTTTAATCAAATATTAAAAAATTTGTTACATGAAAATATATATATAAGAGATATAAAAACTATAATAGAAACTTTAATACATAATTCTTCTATTACAAAAAATCCTAATGAATTAACTAGTATAGTTAGAATTTCATTAGGAAAATTTATTTCTCAACAAATTTTTAATAATAAATGTAAAGTAAAAATAATAAGTTTAGATGATAAATTAGAAAAAATATTAGAAAGTTCTATAAACAATAAAGATATTTTTGAACCTGATCTTGCTAGTAACATATTATTACAAACTAAATTAGCTATAGAAAATCAAATAAAAATTAATGGTTTTTTAGTTCTTTTAGTTAATCATTCATTAAGATTTATTTTATCAAAATTTTTAAGACAAAAATTTACTATGTTACATGTATTATCTTTTTTAGAAATACCTAATAAATTAGTTATAAAATCTACTAGTATAATAGGAAAAATGTAACATTTTTATATTTTAAATAAAAAATTAATTAAATTTTATATTTTTTTAATAGTTTTTATTCCTAATAAACTTAATCCTATTTTTATTATTTTAGAAATTATTAATATTAATTTTATTCTACTTATTTTAATTTTTTTATTTTTTTCGGACAAAATATAGTATTTTTCATAAAATTTTGAAAAGTTTGAAGATAAATTATATAAATAATTACATAATATATGAGGATAACTATTTTTTGATATATCATTTATTATTTCTTCAAACTGTAAAATTTTTATAGAGATTTTTTTTTCTTCTGAATTTGTAATAATAATTTTATCTTTTATTTTTTTTATATTAATTTTAGATTTTTTTATTATAGAAAAAATTCTAGAATATGCATATTGTATATATATAGAAGTATTTCCATATAATTTTAAAATTTTTTTCCAATTAAAAATATAATTTTTTTTTCTATTTTTAGAAAGTTCAAAATATTTTATTGCACCTACACCAATTATTTTTGATGTTTTATTTAATATTTTTTTGTTTATTTTATTATTTTTTTTTAAAATTATTTTTTTAGATTTTTTTATTGATTTTTTTATTAAATCATATAATTTTATTGTTTTTCCTTTTCTTGTCATAAATGGTTTATTTTTTTTATTTAATATTGTTCCAAATTCATAATGATGTATAGATAAATTTTTATTTATATATTTTGCTTTTTTAGATATTTCTATAATTTGTTTTAAATATCTTTTTTGTCTATAATCTATATAATATATTATTTTATTTGCTTTAATAATTTTTGATCTGTGTTTTATGCATGCAATATCTATTGTAGAATATAAAAATGTTTTATCTTCATTTTGTATTATTACTCCCATTTTTTTTCCTAATTTATTTTTAAATTTTTTTAAATAAACTATTATTTTTCCATTTTTTTTTTTTGCAATTTTTTTTTTTATTAAATCTGAAATTACATCTTTCAACATATTTTTATAAAAACTTTCTCCTTTTATATGTTTAGATTTTAATGTAATATTTAAAATTTTATAAATTTTTTTGTTTTCTAATAAAGTTATATTTACTATTTTTTTCCAAATGTATATATATTTTTTATTATTTTTATACATTTTTATTAAAGATTTTTTAGATTTTTTTTTAAAATATTCAAAATTATCAAACATTGTTTTTGATTTTTTATAAATGTTTTCTAATTTTTCTAAATTCATTTTTGATATATTTTTTATATTTTTTTCTTTTATATATGTTATTATCATTCCATATTGATGTCCCCAGTCACCTATATGATTTTCTCTAATTACATTGTGTCCTAAAAATTCCATTATTCTTACTATAGTATCTCCTATTACAGTAGATCTTAGATGACCTACATGCATATTTTTTGCTATGTTAGGAGAAGAATAATCAACAACAATTTTTTTTTTATTTTGTTTTTTTATATTTAATCTTTTACAAAAAATCATGTTTTCTAGTTCTTTTTCAATAAATTTTGAACTTACAAAAAAATTTATAAAACATGGATTAGAAATTGTAATTTTTTTTAAAATATTTTTTTTATTTATATTTTTTGCAATTTTCTTAGCAAATTCTTTAGGATTTTTTTTTAATTTTATTGCTATTTTCATTATTCCATTAGCTTGATAATCAGATTTTTGTTTTTTAGAAGATTTTATAATTATTGGATCACAATTTTTATTAGCTCCATTTAAAATTAATGATTTTATTGTTTCTTTCGCTATTTTTTCTTTAATTTTCATATTTTTTGAAAAAAAAATTAATTAATATATATTTTATTATATTATAATAATTATTTTTTCATATTTTTTTTAAAAATAATTTTTAACAATAAAAATTTTGTCACAAAAAAATTAAAATAAAAACTGTTGACAAAACTAAAAAAAAAATATAGTCTTTATTAAAGTAAATTAGTAAATGTTCTTTAAAAAAATATTAGAAAATTTGTGTGGGTACGTCTTTTTAATTAAGAAAATATTTTAATATTTTCATTTATTTAATTAAGAAAAAATTTTTACAATTGAAGAGTTTGATCATGGCTCAGATTGAACGCTGGCGGCAAGCCTAACACATGCAAGTCGTGCGGCAGCGAAAAAAGTTTTTATAATTTTTGTCGGCGAGCGGCAAACGGGTGAGTAATATCTGGGGATCTACTTAAAAGAGGGGGATAACTGTTGGAAACGACAGCTAATACCGCATAATGTTTTAGAACTAAAGTAGGGGATCTTTTATATAAAGACCTTGCGCTTTTAAATGAACCCAGACGAGATTAGCTTGATGGTGTGGTAAAGGCATACCATGGCTATGATCTCTAGCTGGTCTGAGAGGACAAACAGCCACACTGGAACTGAGATACGGTCCAGACTCCTACGGGAGGCAGCAGTGGGGAATATTGCACAATGGGCGAAAGCCTGATGCAGCTATGCCGCGTGTATGAAGAAGGCCTTTGGGTTGTAAAGTACTTTCGTTAAGGAAGAAAAGTAATAGATTAATAATCTTTTACCATGACGTTACTTAAAGAAGAAGCACCGGCTAACTCCGTGCCAGCAGCCGCGGTAATACGGAGGGTGCTAGCGTTAATCAGAATTACTGGGCGTAAAGAGCACGTAGGTTGTTTATTAAGTCAGATGTGAAATACCTAAGCTTAACTTAGGAACTGCATTTGAAACTAATAAACTTTTGGAGTATCGTAGAGGGAGGTAGAATTCTAGGTGTAGCGGTGAAATGCGTAGATATCTAGAGGAATACCTGTGGCGAAAGCGACCTCCTGGACGAATACTGACGCTGAGGTGCGAAAGCGTGGGGAGCAAACAGGATTAGATACCCTGGTAGTCCATGCTGTAAACGATGTCGACTTGGAGGTTGTTTCCTAGAGATATGACTTCCGAAGCTAACGCGATAAGTCGACCGCCTGGGGAGTACGGTCGCAAGGCTAAAACTCAAATGAATTGACGGGGGCCCGCACAAGCGGTGGAGCATGTGGTTTAATTCGATGCAACGCGAAAAACCTTACCTGGTCTTGACATCCATAGAATTTTTTAGAGATAAAGAAGTGCCTTTTTTAGGAACTATGAGACAGGTGCTGCATGGCTGTCGTCAGCTCGTGTTGTGAAATGTTGGGTTAAGTCCCGCAACGAGCGCAACCCTTATCTTCTGTTGCCATCAGGTAAAGCTGGGAACTCAGGAGAGACTGCCGGTTATAAACCGGAGGAAGGTGAGGACGACGTCAAGTCATCATGGCCCTTACGACCAGGGCTACACACGTGCTACAATGGTATATACAAAGAGATGCAAATTTGCGAAAACAAGCTAACCTCACAAAATATATCGTAGTCCGGACTGGAGTCTGCAACTCGACTCCACGAAGTCGGAATCGCTAGTAATCGTGAATCAGAATGTCACGGTGAATACGTTCCCGGGCCTTGTACACACCGCCCGTCACACCATGGGAGTGAATTGCAAAAGAAGCAGGTTGCTTAACCTTGTTTTATTTTAGGAGAGCGCTTACCACTTTGTGGTTCATAACTGGGGTGAAGTCGTAACAAGGTAACTGTAGGGGAACCTGCGGTTGGATCACCTCCTTATAATAATATTCTTGATTATTAAGTAACGTGCCCACACAAATTTTCTAGTAATAAAATATATATGTTCTTATACCAAAACAGGCTTGTAGCTCAGATTGGTTAGAGCACACCCCTGATAAGGGTGAGGTCGGTGGTTCAAATCCACTCAGGCCTACCATATTATTTATGGGGCTATAGCTCAGCTGGGAGAGCGCCTGCTTTGCACGCAGGGGGTCAGCGGTTCGATCCCGCTTAGCTCCAATTATTTATATATTCATAATCTTCTATAATTGGGTTTTTAGAAGCTTTTTTAGCTAATTTATCACAAATTTCATTATTATTATTACCTGAATGACTTTTTACCCAAATCCATTTTATTTTATGAATTTTATTTAATTTATTTAATTTTTTCCATAAATCTAAATTTTTTATTTTTTTTTTTTTTGCTGTATTCCATTTTTTTGTTTTCCATTTTTTAATCCATATAGATATACCTAATTTTAAATATTTACTGTCTGTAATAATTTGTACTATACATCTTTTTTTTAAACATTTTAGTCCTTCTATTGCTGCAATTAATTCCATTCTATTATTTGTAGTAAAATAAAAACCTTTGCTAAAAGTTTTTTTATAATTTTTATATTTTAATAAAACTCCATATCCTCCAGGGCCAGGATTATTAATACATGATCCATCTGTATAAATTTTAACTAATTTCATTATAAACCTATATTTTATAAAGTTATATAATAAATTTTATATGAAACATTTTAAAAGAAAAATAGTTTTAGATACAGAAACTACAGGAATAAATTCTATTTTAAACAAAAATGTTGAAAAACATAGAATAATTGAAATAGGAGCTGTAGAAATAATTAATAGAAAATTAACTGGTAAAAAATTTCATTGTTATTTAAATCCAAAAAGAAAAATAGAAGAAAAAGCTTTTAAAATACATAGAATAACTAATGAATTTTTATTAGATAAACCAATTTTTTATGATATATCAGAAAAATTTATTAATTTTATAAAAAATTCTGATTTAATAATTCATAATGCTGCTTTTGATATAAATTTTTTAGAATATGAATTATCTGTTATTAATAGTAAAATAAGTAAAATTAATGAAATATGTAATATAATAGACACATTAGTTATAGCAAGAAAATTATATCCTGGAAAAAAAAATACTTTAGATGCTTTATGCAAAAGATATAAAATAAAAATGTTTAATAGGAACTTTCATAGTGCTATATTAGATGCAAAAATATTATCTGAATTATATATTAGAATGACAAGAAAACAAAAAGAAATAAATTTTTTTAAAAAAAAAAAAAAATGTAATACTTCTAAAGTATATAAAAAAAAAATATTAAAAAATATATTAAAGTTAGCAAATAAATCAGAAATATTATTACATAAAAAATATTTAAATAAAATTAAAAAAAAATAATTTTTTTTCTAATTTTTGTTATTAAAAAAGTTGATTTACTAATTTTTATATATTATAATATAATATATAGTTGGTGCGGTAGTTCAGTTGGTTAGAATATCGGCTTGTCACGCCGAGGGTCACGGGTTCAAATCCCGTCCGCACCGGATTTATAAATATATTATGTTTTATAAATTTAATTTTAAATTTTTTATATTATAAAAATGTAAAATTTTTGTAAAAAAATGTTTAGGTATTAATATGAAAAAAAAACATAAAATTTCTTTAAAAAATAAAATAAAAATTTTAAAATTAGAAAAAAAAGAATTATTATTAAAACATAAAAAAATTTTAATAAAAATAAAAAAATTATATAAAGAGATATTAGAAAAAAAAATAAATATAAAAAAAAATTTGGAAAGAAATATAAAAAGATTAAATTTAGAATTAGAAAATAGTTACAAATTTTCTTTGGAAAAAGTTATTATAGAAATTCTTCCCATAATAGATAGTATAGAAATAGCTATTAAATTAAAAAATAATATAAAAAATATACTTATTAAAAATTTTTTAATAAAATTAGAAAATATATTGAATAGTTTTATAAAATTATTAAATAAATTTAAAGTTTTTGAAATAAAAGATATAAATATAAAATTTGATCCAAATATTCATCAAGCAATATCTATAAATTATTCTAAAAAAATAGAAAATAATTTTGTAGTAAATATTGTACAAAAAGGATATTTATTGCATAAAAGATTATTAAGACCAGCCATGGTAATTGTAAACAAAAAATTAAAATAGTATTTATTATATATTTGTATATTTATAATTTTATATATTGATATATAAAATTTTTATTATAAAAATGAAAATAATATTATTATTTTTTCTTATTAATAAGAATATATATTTATTTTATAAACACATATGAAAAAAAAAATTTTTTTATTTAATAAAAAAGTATATTATAATTTTAATATAATTAAAACAATTAATGCTGGTTTAATATTAAAAGGATGGGAAATAAAATCTATAAGAAAAAATAATATAAATATATTAAATAGTTATATTTCTATAATAAAAAATAATGTATATTTAATTAATTCCAATATAAAATTTCTTAATAATTCTACTAAAAATGAAATATGTAAAGAAAATAGAAAAATTAAATTATTATTAAAAAAAAAAGAAATATTATATTTAATAAGTAAAATTTACTCAAAAAGAATTACTATAGTTCCTATATGTTTATTTTGGAAAAATTTTTTATGCAAAATAAAAATTGGCTTGGCTAAAGGTAAAAAAATGTCTGATAAAAGAAGTTCAAAAAAAGAAAAAGAATGGAATATTGAAAAAATGAGATTTATTAAAAAATCTTTAAGATAATTTTGTATTTTTTTTTAACTTTACTTTAATAAAAAATTTTTGGATAAAAATAGTTGAGCAAATATGATAAATATTATATGAAAGAAGCTTTAATTTTAGCAAAAAAAGCTAATGAAAAAAATGAAGTTCCTGTAGGTGCTGTATTAGTTTTTAAAAATAAAATTATTGCTAAGGGATATAATAATTCTATCTTAAAAAATGATCCAACAGCTCATGCAGAAATTGTTGTTTTAAGAAAAGGAGGTATTTTTTTTAAAAATTATAGATTATTAAATACTATTTTATATGTAACATTACAACCTTGTTTAATGTGTTTAGGAGCTATTCTAAACAGTAGAATATATAAGTTAGTTTATGGTGCTAATTCTAATTATTACAATTTTAACATTTTTAAATTGTTTTTAAAAAAAAATATTAAAATAAAAAATAACATTTTTAAATATAAATGTATAAGTGTAATAAAAAATTTTTTTAAAAATAAAAGAAAATAATACTTTTACATATTTTATATAAGTATTATTTTCTTTTTATTTATACAATTAATTTTCTAATATAACCATAGAACAAAAATATTTTTTTTCATGACTTATACTAATATGTATTTGAATTACATTATTTTTTTTTAAAAATTTTAAAGTTTTTTTAAATACTTTTATTTTAGGTTTTCCTAAATTATTATTATATATTTTTAAATCTTTAAATGATATACCATTTCTTATTCCAATTCCTAAAGATTTAACAAATGCTTCTTTTACTGAAAATCTTTTTGTTAAAAATTTTATTTTATCTTTTGAAAATTTATATTTTTTAAATTCTAATTTATGCAAAATTTTTTTTGCAAATTTATTTTTAAATAAATTTTTAATTTTTTCAATTCTGCTTTTTTTAATTATATCTATTCCTATTCCTATTATACTCATAATAAATTTAATACTTATTTTATAATTATATTTTTTTAAAATATATATTTTATTAAAATTTCATTAATTTTTTTTATATAAAACATTAATATAAAGATGTATTTTTTTTTTTAATATTTTTTCTATTTCTATTCTTGATCTAATATTACATTTTTTTATCATACTTCCATTTTTTCCAATAACTATTTTTTTATGTCTATTATTTTTTACTATTATTAATATTTTTATATAAAGTTCTTTATTTAATATTTTTTTTATAATTTCTATTTTAATTTTTAATTTATATGGAACTTCTTGTTGTAAATAATGCATAAACGTTTCTCTAACTATTTCTGATATAAAAAATTTTTTTGTATTATAGGTAAAAAAATTTTTTTTAAAAATGTGATTTCTAATAGGTAATTTTTTTTTTATAATATTCTTTATTTCTAAAATATTATATTTTTTTTTAGCAGAAATAGGAATTAATTTAAAAAATTTATTGCTATTATAAATATTTTGTAAAAAAGGTAACAAAATTTCTTTTTTTTTAATTTTATCTATTTTATTAATAACTAACATTATTGGTTTTTTATTTTTATTTAAATTTTTTAAAATTGTTTCATCTTCTTTTTTCCATATAGTTCTATCTATTACTAATATTATTATATCTATATAAAAATTTTTGTTAAAAATCTTTAATTTATTTTTTTTATATTTTTTTTTGTTAAATCCAGGAGTATCTATAAAAATTGATTGATAATTAATGTCATTATCTACTCCTAAAATATATTTTTTTGTAGTATTTTTTCTATTAGAAATTATTGATATTTTATTACCTATTAATTTGTTAAATAAAGTAGATTTTCCTACATTTGTTTTACCTGCTATTAATATAGTTCCACAAAACATATTTTTCATAATTTTTATTTTATTATTCTATTCCTAATTTTAATAAAGCTCTTTTAGCTGCATCTTGCTCAGCTTTTCTTCTGCTAGCTCCTATTCCTACAATATTATTTTTTACTCCGTATATTTTACATCTAATAGTAAATAATTGACTATGTGCTTCTCCATATACTTGTATTATAAAATATGTAGGTAAAGGTAAATGTTTAGATTGCAAAAATTCTTGTAATCTAGTTTTTGGATCTTTTTTAGTATCTTCAGGATTTATATGTTTCAATCTATTATAATACCATTTTAATATTAGTTTTTCAGTTATTTTTATATTACTATCTAAAAAAATACTTCCTATCAAAGCTTCTACAGTATTTGATAATATAGATTCTCTTCTAAATCCTCCACTTTTTAGTTCTCCCTGACCTAATTTTAAATATTCTCCTAAATCAAATTTATGAGCTATTTGAGCTAAAGTATTTCCTCTAACTAAAGTAGCTCTCATTCTACTCATATCTCCTTCATTAACTAAAGGAAAACATTTATATAAAGCATTAGCTATTATAAAACTTAAAATAGAATCACCTAAAAATTCTAATCTTTCATTATGTTTGTTACTTGCGCTTCTATGAGTCAAAGCTTGTTTTAATAATTCTTTTTTATTAAAAATATAACCTATAGTTTTTTCTATTTTTTTTATTTCTATAAAATTCATATTTTACCAATTTTATACATTAATTATAAATATATTTTATTTAAAAAAAAATATATTTTTATTTATAATAAAATTCCAATTCTTTTAAAAATTATGTTTCCTAAATATCTATTATTACTATTATCAATACTCATCCAAATAATTTTAACTTTTCCAATAAAATTTTTTTCTGGAACAAAACCCCAAAATCTACTATCTAAACTATTTTTTAAATTATCTCCTAAAACAAAATAATTATTTTTAGGAACAAAAAATATATGTAAATTATTTTTTTTATTTTCTATAAACTTTTTAAAAAAAAATATATTTTTTTTAATTGAAAAGATTTTATATGAATAATAATTATATTTTTTTACTTCATTTTTACAATTAAAATTTTTAATATTATTAAAAGAAGATATTTTTTTAATATAAATTTTGTTTTTTTTTATATATTTTCTATATATGTAAATTTTGTTTTCTAAAACATTGTATTTTATTATATCTCCTGGTATTGCTGCTATTCTTTTTATAAAAAAAATGTTTTCATTTTTAGGATATTTAAATATAACTACATCTCCATTCTGTGGTTTTTCGTAATTTATTATAGTTTTATTAAATATTGGATCTTTAATTCCATAAGAAAATTTTTCTACTATTACAAAATCTCCATCTATTAATGTTGGAAACATAGAATTTGATTTTATCCTAAAAGATTCATAAAAAAATGATTTTATTAAAAATATAATTAAAAATGTATAAAAAAATGAACTAATAAATGTAATTATATTATTTTTTTTGAAAAAATAATTTTTATTTAAAAAATTAATAATAAATTTTTCATATATCCAAAATATAAATGTTATAAATGTAAAGAATATAATAATGTTTGTAATTAAATTATACATTTTATTTTTACTCTTAAATTTTTTATTTTTTTAAAATTGAAAAAAATGTTTCTTGAGACATATTTATTTTACCAACTTTTTTTAACTTCTTTTTTCCATATTTTTGTTTTTGTAATAATTTTTTTTTTCTTGTTATGTCACCTCCATAACATTTAGAAAGTACATTTTTTCTTAATTGTCTAATATTTTCTTTAGCAATTATTTTATTTCCTATACAAGCTTGTATTGAAATATTAAATTGATGTCTAGAAATAGTTTTTTTTATTTTTTTTAATATTTTTTTAGAAAAAATGTTTATATTATTATTATAGATAATATGAGAAAGAGGATCAATTTTTTCTGAATTTATTAATATATCTAATTTTACTACATCTGATTTTTTATATTTTAAAAATTTATATTCTAAAGAAGCATATCCTTTAGAAATAGATTTTAATCTATCAAAAAAATCAATAATTATTTCAGATGTAGGTATTTCATATATCATACAAACTTGATTTTCATAATATTTAGTTTTTATTTGTTTTCCTCTTTTTTCTATACATAGATTTATTATTTTTCCAAAAAATTTTATTGGAGAAAAAATTGTACATTTAGAAAAAGGTTCTTTTATATATTTTATATATTGTTTTTCTGGAAATTTAGAAGGATTGTCTACATACAAAACTTTATTTTTTTTAGTAAATATTTTATATATTACATTAGGAGCTGTAGATATTATCTCTACATGGTATTCTCTTTCTAACCTTTCCCTTATTATTTCCATATGTAATAAACCTACAAAACCACATCTAAATCCAAATCCTAAAGCATTAGAATGCTCAGTTTCATAATGTAAAGCATTATCATTTAAACTTAATTTTTTTATTCCATCTTTTAAAATTTTATATTTTTCAGATTTTATAGGAAAAAAACTTATATATATTTGAGGATTTATTTTATTAATTTTTTCTACAAGAATTTTTTCTTTATTATTAAAATTAGTTATAGTATTTCCTACTGATATATAAGAAATATTTTTAGTACCACATATTGCCCATCCTATTTCTCCTGATTTTAAACATTTTTTATAAATTTTTTTAGGAGTAAAAATTCCTACTTTTTCTATTTTGAAAATATATCCATTATTTATTATTTTTATTTTAGAATTTTCAAATAATGTTCCATTTTTTATTCTTATTAAAATAATTACTCCCAAATAATTATCAAACCATGAATCTATTATCAATGCTTGCAACATATCTGTTTCACATCCACTTGGATGTGGTATAAAACTTATTATTTTCTCTAATAATTTTATAACTCCTTCTCCTGTTTTAGCTGAACACTTTATACAATTTTCTGATGTAATTCCTATTATTTCTTCTATTTCTTTTATAGATTTTGATATATTTGAAGTTGGTAAATCAATTTTATTTAATACTGGTATTACTTTTAATTTCATTTTTAATGCAAATATACAATTAGCTAATGTTTGTGCTTCAACTCCTTGAGTAGAATCTATTATTAAAATAACACCTTCACATGCATATAAAGATCTAGAAACTTCATAAGAAAAATTTACATGCCCTGGTGTATCTATTAAATTTAAAAAAAAACTTTTTCCAGATATAGATTTATATTTTAATGAAACACTTTGAGCTTTAATAGTAATTCCTCTTTCTTTTTCTAATTCCATAGAATCCAAAATTCTATTTTTCATTTCTCTTTTAGGTAATCCTTTACATATTTGAATAATTCTATCTGATAAAGTAGATTTTCCATGATCTATATGAGCTATAATAGAAAAATTTCTTATATTTTTCATTTTTTTAATAAAATATTTTATTATTATTTTTATATTATAAACATTTTATTAAAAAATATAATATTATTAAAATTTATTAATTAATTTTAAAAATATGTTCATATATTGTTATGATATATAAATATTTTTTTTATAATATATAAAAAAAACATTTATATTATATAATCTTTAATAAAAAATAATGATTTTTAAACAATATGAGAAAAAAAAAAGTTATAGTAGCTATGTCAGGAGGAGTTGATTCATCAGTATCAGCTTGGATATTAAAAAAAAAATATGATGTAGAAGGATTATTTATGAAAAACTGGGAAGATGATGATAAAAAAAATTTTTGTTCTTCTAAAAAAGATATAGAAGATGTTAAAAATGTTTGTAATATAATTAAAATTCCATTTCATAAAATAAATTTTTCTATAGAATATTGGGAAAAAGTTTTTATAAAATTTTTAAATGAATTAAAAAAAGGAAATACTCCAAATCCAGATATTTTATGTAACAAAGAAATAAAATTTAATGTTTTTTTAAATTTTTCTATAAAAAAATTAAAAGCTGATTTTATAGCAACTGGTCATTATGCAAAATTAGTATATATTAATAAAAAAATTTTTTTAAAAAAAAGTATAGATAAAAAAAAAGATCAAAGTTATTTTTTATATACATTAAAAAAAAAACAATTAAAAAAAATTTTATTTCCAATAGGAAATATGAAAAAAGAAAAAGTTAGATTAATTGCTAAAAAATTAAAAATGCCTACAGCAAATAAAAAAGATTCTACAGGAATATGTTTTATAGGACCTAAAAATTTTCAAAAATTTTTAAAAAAATATATTTCTGTAAAAAATGGAAAAATATTTACAATTTCTGGAAAATTTATTGGAAAACATAATGGATTACATAATTATACTTTAGGACAAAGAAGAAAAATAGGTAATATAATAAAAAATAATGTAATAAATAATTCTCCTATATATGTTATAAAAAAAAATATAAAAAAAAATATTTTAATAGTATCTAAAGGATTTAATAATCCTTATTTAATGTCTAAAGGAATGATAATAAATAAAGTAAATTTTTTAGTTAAAATAAATATTAATCAATATTTTTTTTGTTCTGTAAAAATAAGACATCAAAAAAAAGTTTTTAATTGTTTAATAAAATTAAAAAGTAATAATATATTAATAGTAATATTTGAACATCCTATTTCATCTATTACTCCTGGTCAATCTGCTGTATTTTATATTTATAATATATGTCTAGGAGGAGGTATAGTTTTAAAAAAAATTCCATTAATAAAAATTTATTAAAAAATAATTTTTAAATATTGTATATTATTATTTTTTATAAAAAAATTTTTTTATATTAATATTTTATATAAAGATACTAATAATATTGATATATTATAAAAATATTAATAACATAACTAAAGTAAAAAAATAAAAATATTTTTTTTTAACCATTTATAAATTATATAATTTATCAAAATATGAAAAATAAAAATTTACTTTTTAACAAAAAAATTTTAATAATGGGAATTAGAAATAAATTTTCGATAGCATATGGAATTGCTAAATCCATGATATTTCATAAAGCAAATTTAGCTATAACATACTTTAATAAAAAAGATAAAAAATTTATAAAAAATTTTGCAAAAAAAAACAATTGTAAAATAATTTTAAAATGTGATGTATCTAGTGATATTAGCATAAAAAAATTATTTTTTAAATTGTCAAAATATTGGAAAAAATTTGATGGATTTGTTCATTCTATTGCATTTGCTCCTTCTATTCAATTTACTAAAGATTATTTAGACATAATAGATAGAAAAAGTTTTATTTTATCTCATGAAATAAGTTCTTATAGTTTAGTAGCTTTATCTAAAGAATGTAAAAATATGTTAAACAAAAATTCTTCTTTATTAACAATATCTTATTTAGGATCTAATATAGTAGTTCCGAACTATAATGTAATGGGTCCAGCTAAAGCATCTTTAGAATCAAATGTAAAATATATAGATTATTATTTTAAAAAATATGATATAAGAGTTAATGCAATTTCGACAAATCCAATTAGAACAACATCTTCATATGTAATAAAAAATTTTTTTGAAATTTATAATAATTCTAAAAAAAAAATATTAAATAAAAATAATATAAATATTTTTCAAATAGGAAATATAGCTTCTTTTTTATGTTCAAATTTATCTATTGGAATATCAGGACAAATTATTCATATAAGTAATGGTTTAAATAATATTTTTTAAATAAAATATTTTATAAAAATATAAATAATATAATTTTATATTTTTATATTATAAAAAAAAATTAAGATATATAATTTTTAATATAATATAATATGTTTAATTTATTATAATTATAATAATATTTTTTAAAATAAAATTATATTTATTATTGTACATAATATATTATATTTTTTAAAAATTTTAAAATATTTATAATTTTTTATATTTTAATAAAAAATAATATTTTTGAGGTATAAAAAAAATGTATTTGAAATCATTAGATATTTTTTTATATATAAGTTTTTTTTTAAATTTATTTATTTTAATAAATCCTATAGGAATGATTCCAATATTTATAAGTATTACTAGTGATCAAAGTTCTAAAGAAAGAAAGATAACAAATTATAAAGTTAATATAACAGTTTTTTTTATATTATTATTCTCACTATTCTTTGGATATAAAATTTTAAATATATTTGGAATTTCTATACATTCTTTTAGAATTGCAGGAGGAATATTAATTACTAGTATGGCTATGTCTATGATAAATGATAAAATTTATAGAAAAAATAAAAATTTTAATAAAAAAAATAATTTAAATAAAATAAAAAAGGATATTAGTATAGTACCATTAGCAATTCCATTAATAGCAGGTCCTGGTGTAATAAGTTCTATTATAATATGGAGTACAAAACATAATAACATTTTAAATTTAATATTTTGTTCTATTATAATTGCTATTTTTTCATATATTTGTTGGACATTATTTAATTTATCGAATTTTTTTATAAAAATTTTTGGAGAAAATGGAATTAATATAATAACTAAAATAATGGGTATATTGTTAATGGCATCTGGAATAGAATTTTTAATACATGAAATAAAATTTTTTTTATTAAAATAAAAATTGTTTATATATAAAATAAAATGAAAAAAAAAAAATATAAAAATAAAAATTTTATTTTTAAAGATTTAGGAATAAAAAAATGGAAGAATACTTTTTATGATATGAAAAAATTTTTAAAAAAAAAATATATTATAGATCAAATATGGTTTGTAGAACATCCTTCAGTATTTACATTAGGAAAAAATATTCATAGTAAAAAATATTATATTACTAAAAAAATTAATACTTATTTTACTAATAGAGGTGGTGGTATTACATATCATGGTATAGGTCAGCAATTAGTATATTTTTTAATTAAATTAAAAAATAGAAGAAAAATATTTTTTTTAATTTATATAATAAAAAAAATTATAATAAAAACTTTAAAATATTTTAATATAAAAGGATATTATGATAAAAAAAATCCAGGTATATATGTAAATAAAAAAAAAATTTGTTCTATAGGATTATGTATAAAAAAAGGATATTCCATGCATGGATTTTCTTTAAATATAGATATGGATTTATTTCCATTTAAATTAATAATTCCATGTAATAATAAAAATATTAAAATGACTCAAATGAAATTTTATAATAAAAATATATTAATAAATAATGTAAAAAAAATACTAAAAATAAATATAAAACTTTTTATGAAAAAATTTTATAAATGAAATAAATAATTTTTTAATTAAAATTTTTATAAAAAATATTAATAACTTTTATAAGGATAAATTATATTTATATGAAAGATATACATTATAAAAGTACAACTATCTTTTCTAAAACGTATAAAAAAATTTTAAAAAAACCTAAATGGATAATTTCTAAATTTCCTTCAAATGATAAAAAAATAAAAAATATAAAAAATATTATAAAAATTAATAATTTACATTCTGTTTGTGAAGAAGCTTTATGTCCTAATATATATGAATGTTTTAATAAAAAAACTTTAACTTTCATGATATTAGGAAATATATGTACTAGAAAATGTTCATTTTGTGCTGTTTTTAAAGGAAGACCTAAAAAAATTGATATTAATGAACCTAAAAAAATAGCAAAAGTAGTAAATTTAATTAATTTAAAACATGTAGTAATAACATCTGTTAATAGAGATGATTTAAAAGATGGTGGTTCTAACCATTTTGTAAAATGTATTAAAGAAATAAAAAAAAATAATTTAAATACTACTATAGAAATATTAGTTCCAGATTTTAAAAAATGTATTAATTATGCTATAAAAAAAATATCAAAATGTCCTCCAGACATTTTTAATCATAATATAGAAAGTGTTCCTAGATTATATAAATATGTAAGAAAAGGAGCTAATTATAAAAATTCATTATATCTTTTAAAAAAATTTAAAGAAAAAAATCCTTATTTATTAACAAAATCTGGTTTTATGGTTGGATTAGGAGAAAAATATAGTGAAATAATAGATGTAATAAAAGATTTAAAAAAAAATCATGTAGATATGATAACTATTGGTCAATATTTACAACCTAGTTTAAAACATTTTCCAGTAAAAAAATATTTTACTATAAAAGAATTTTATAAATTAAAAGTGTTAGCAAAAAAAATAGGATTTAAAAATATATTTTGTGGACCTTTAGTAAGATCATCATATCATTCTAAATTACAAATTAGTAAAGTTTTTAATAAAAAAATATAATTAAAATAATTTTTGAATAATTAAAAATAATACTTAATTATTTTAATTATTCAAAAAAAATAAAAAATTATTTTTTATAAATTAAAAATATTTTTTAAATATTTTAAAATATATTTATAAAATATTTTTTTATAAAAAAATATATAAAAATTTTTTATTTCAAAAAAAATATTATTAATTATATTAAAAATATAAATATTATATATTAAAAATTTTTATAATAAAAATTAAATATAAAATATTTTATATAATTAAAATATAATTTTTTAATTTGTTAAAAATTATAATAGATTAAATATTTTATTTAAAATTTAAAATTATTTTTTTCTATAAAATAGTTATTATATGCAAATCTTGTATTTTTGTTTTCATCTATAGCAACATATATTAAATTAGCTTTAGCTACTATATTATTAGCACCTATTAATTTTGAACTAATTTTTTTTGTCCAAATTTCAATTTTAATATTAATAGAACTTATTCCTATTTTATATAATTTTGCATAACAACTAACTAAATCTCCTATAGAAATAGGTTTTAAAAATATTATATCTTTTACTCTTAAAGTAGTTACTTTTCCTTTTGATATTTCTTTTGCCAATATTGCTCCTCCTAAATCTATTTGAGACATTATCCATCCACCAAAAATATCACCATTTACATTTATATCTTTTGGCATAGCTAAAGTTCTTATAACTAATTTTCCTTGTGGAAAATTTTTATTTATATTATTCATAATATTTTCCAAAAAAAATATAAATTTTTTTTAATAATTTTAAAAATAAAAAAACAAAAAAACTATATAAAAATATTTTTTAAATATTTTTAAAAATAAAACTTTTTTAAATATTTTTTTTTTAATTAATATTATTAAATTTAAATTATATTAAAATATAAATAAATATTAAATCAAGATTTAAAATTTTTTAATAGGTTTAAATAAAGAATAAAATTTAAATAAATATACTATTAATATACATAAAAAAAAATTAGATATAGAATTATATAAAAAACAAAATAAATTTTCTGGACTGAATTTAAAAATTGTACTAATTGTTAATAATGCAAATTTTACTAATAACCATAATATTATAGGAAAAGATAATTCTTTATATTTTAAAAAACAAATTAATAAACTTTTTTTTATAGACAAAAACATACTTTTTTTTTCTATCATTAAAATTATAGGAGACAACGAAAGAAAAATAGAAAAAATTATAGCAGGAAATATTAATAACACTAATCCTATTTGCACTATTACATTTATAAAAAATATTAATACAAATAAATTTGGAAAAATATAAAAAAATTTTTTGTATAATTTATATAAATTATTTTTTTTTTCAAATATTTTAAAATGAGCTATCATTATTATACTTTCTATAATAAAAGTAATACTAGTTATATAAACTACATTTCTTAAAAAAGAAAATTGTAAAAACATTTTTTTATTATAAAAAGTCATAAAATCAAATATATGTATTAAAGAATACATATTATTATCTTTTTGAAGAACTGAAAAATAAATTCTTTGTATTGTAGGAATAATATAAAAATCAGATACAACTAATAAAAAAGAATAAAATATAGATATCAAAAAAATTTTTATTATATTTTTTTTAATAAAATCAAATGTTTCTATAAATAAATTAGTTTCTTTAATAAACATTATAATATCACCATAAAAAGTTTTATACTATGTAAAGTATTATTAAATAAATATAAAAGTTTTTATTTATTAAAAAATATTTAAAATAAAAACAATTATAAAAAAATACTATATTTTTGTAGATTCTTTAAATTTTTTTATTAAATTATTAATTTTTTTAATTATTTTATTTTTATTATGTAAATATTTTTCTATTTGATTTACTATTATAGAACCACATATTACTCCATCTATTTTTGATTTTAATATATTTTTTATTTGATTTTTTGAATATATTCCAAAACCTTGAATTAAAGGTATATCAGAAATTTTTTTTATTCTATTAGAAATAGTATCTGTATTAAAAATTTTATTATTAAAAATTCCAGTTACACCTGGTTTAGAAATTATATATATATAATCATTAGACATTTTTATTATTTTATTTAATGTATAATCTTCTACATTAGGAGGGCATAAAAAAATTTGTGAAACTTTATTTTTTAATGAATGTTTATAAAAAACACTTGATTCCTCAACAGGAACATCAACTATTAATATAGAATCTAAACCAACTTCATAACATTTTTTATAAAAATTTTTTATTCCATTACAAAAAACTATATTTGCATATGTTAATAATCCTATAGGTATTTTAAAATATTTTTTTCTTAAAATTTTTAAAATTTTAAAACATTTAGAAACAGTAATTTTAGAATTTATTGCTCTTAAATTTGCATTTTGTATTATAGGTCCATCACCAAAAGGATCTGAAAATGGAATTCCAACTTCAATAGCATCTGCACCATTTTTTATTATATTATCTATTATATTTAATGAAGTTTCAAAATTAGGATCACCTAGTACTATAAATGGTATAAAACATTTTTCATTATTCTTTTTCAAATTTATAAAAAGATTATTATATCTTGTTTTCATAATATATATTTTTATTTTTTAACAAAACTACTAACAGAATAAATATCTTTATCTCCTCTTCCAGATAAATTTACTATAATAGTTTGTTTTTTAATTGGATTTTTTTTAATTATTTTAATAGCATATGCTAATGCATGAGAAGATTCTAATGCTGGTATTATACCTTCTTTTTTACATAATATTTTAAATGCATCTACAGCATCTTTATCATTTATAGTAACATATTTTACTTTTTTTATGTAATTTAACCATGCATGTTCAGGACCTACTGATGGAAAATCTAAACCAGCGGAAATTGAATGAGAATCTTTAATTTGTCCATAATTATCTTGAATAATATTAGATTTCATTCCAAAATAAATTCCAATTTTTCCATATTTTAAAGATGCACCATTTTTATTATTATTTTTTCCTCCTGCTTCTACTCCTATTAATTTTATATTATCTTTATTTAAAAACTTAGAAAATATTCCTATTGCATTAGAACCACCACCTACGCAAGCTATTATTACATTAGGAAATTTATTTTCTAACTTAATAATTTGTTTTTTAGTTTCACTACTTATAATACTTTGAAATTTATGAACAATTGTAGGATAAGGATGCGGTCCAGCTGAAGTTCCTATCATATAATGAGTATTATGATAATTATTAGACCAAGATCTTATTGCTTCATTACAAGCACTTTTTAAAGTTTTTGTTCCTGTGTTAACTGGAATTACTTTTGCTCCTAATAATTTCATTTTCATAACATTAGTATTTTGTCTATATATATCTTTACTACCCATATATATTTTACATTTTAAATCAAGTAAAGCACATACCATAGCTGTAGACACTCCATGTTGTCCAGCTCCAGTTTCTGCTATTATATTAGTTTTTTTCATTTTTTTTGTTAATAAAGCTTGACCAATAACTTGATTTATTTTATGAGCTCCACTATGTAATAAATCTTCTCTTTTTAAATATAATTTAGTATTTGTTCCAAAAGTAATATTTTTACACAAAGTTAATGGAGTTGGTCTTCCAGCATAATTATTTAATAGTTCTTTAAATTTTCTTATAAAATTTTTATTTTTAATATATTTTATAAAATATTTTTCTAATTGCAATAAAGCAGGAACTAATATTTGAGGAACATACATACCACCAAATTTTCCGAAATATGAATTTAAAATAGTCATTTTTAATAATTTCTTTATATTATATTGTTTTTTATTTTAAAAAATATTTTTGATATTTTATTTTTATCTTTTATACCAATTTTTTTTTCTAATCCAGAATTTAAGTCTAATCCGTAGCATTTAGTATTTAATGCTTTTTTTAAATTTTTAATGTTAATTCCTCCTGATAAAAATATTTTTTTCATATTTATTTTATTTAACAAAGACCAATTAAATGTCTTACCACTTCCAGGTATTATATTATCTAAAATAATATAATTTACATTATTAAAATTTAGATTTGGAATACTGTTATTTATTCCTATAGCTTTCCATATATTAATATTTTTTTTTAAAACTTTTCTTAACATATTTATATATTCTTGATCTTCTTCACCATGTAATTGTACTGCATGTAAATTAAATTTTTCAGATATATATTTTATTTTATAAATTTTTTCATTTTTAAAAACTCCTACATATTTTATAGAATTACAAAAAAAAAGTTCTCTAGAATTTTTCAAATTAATATATCTATTAGAAGATTTTACAAAAATAATTCCTATATATATAGCACCATAATAAGAAGAATATATAATATCTTTTTTTCTAGTTATTCCACATATTTTATTATTTCCAAAAATAATTTTTTTTATAGCCAAATCTATATTATTTTTAGACATTATAGATGATCCTATTAAAAATCCATTTACATATTTTTTTATATAATTAATGTCTGAATTATTAGATATTCCAGATTCACTAATTACAATATTATTTTTAGGTATAAATTTATATAGTTCTTTAGTTTTTTTTATATCTATAGAAAAATCTTTTAAATTTCTATTGTTTATACCGAAAATTTCAGATTTTAAATTAATAGCTCTATCTATTTCAGTTTTATTATTTACTTCAGTTAATACACACAAATTCATAGATTTAGCTATTTTAAAAAATTTAATATATTCATTGTCTTTTAAAATTGACAACATTAATAAAATAGCATCAGCACCTAAAAATCTAGATAAATAAATTTGATAATCATCTATAAAAAAATCTTTACATAAAATTGGTAATTTTGTATGTTTTCTAACATATTTCAAATATTTTAAACTTCCATTAAAATATTTTTCTTCTGTAATTACTGATATTGCAGATGCATATTTATTATAGCATTTTACTATTTTTGAAATGTTAAAATTTTTGCAAATTAATCCTAAAGAAGGAGAAGATTTTTTAATTTCTAATATGAAAGAAGTTCCTTTTTTACTAATACAATTTTTAAAATTTAAGTTAGTATTTTTTATTAAATGTTTAAATTCATTTAATGGAAAATTTTTTTTTATTTTTTTTATATATTCTTTTTTATAATATAAAATTTTTTTTAAAAAATTTTTATTCATTTTTTTTCCTATTAGATATTTTTTCTATAAATTTTTTTATTACACCTTTTTTTATAAGTTTAAGAATATAATTAGCATTATATTTTATATTTTCTTCTCCAAAAGTTTTTAAAATTATAGAAACATTTGCTGATATAGTTTCTAAATATATATTGTCCCCTATACCTTCAATAATATTTTTTGTACAATTTTTAATTTTTAAAATTTTTTTTTCATTATAAGTTTTAAAACCAAAATCTTCTGGATATATTTTATATTTTTTTATTTTTCCTTCATTTAATTCACTAACATATGTTGGTCCATATAAAGTTACTTCATCATAATTATTACTATGTACTGAAATTACTCTTTTATATTTTAAAATTTTACAAATTTTAGTAATAATCGGTAATAATCTTAAATGATATACTCCTATAACAGATAAAGGAGGTCTAGAAGGATTTAATAATGGACCTATTAAATTAAAAATTGTTCTTATTTTTAAATTTCTTCTTATATTCTTAACATGTTTAAAACTATTATAATATAGTGGTGATAATAAAAAACATATATTTAAATCATCTAAATTTTTTCTAGATTCTTCAGAAGAAATATTAATATTTATTTTATTTTTTTTTAAAAAATTAGCAGAACCGAATTTTCCAGTAATATTATAATTACAATGTTTTGCTATTTTAAATCCAGCAGAAGCTGCTACTATTGCACTGATTGTAGAAATATTTATTCCATTTTTATAATCACCTCCTGTTCCTGTAATATCTGAAAATAAATATTTAGGACTATCAAAATTTTTTTTTCTTTTTAAAAAACTTTTTACTGCACCTAATATTTCGTATAAAGTTTCTTTTTTAGATTTCATTAAAACTATTGCTGATGTTATTTCAGAATTATTTATATTTTTATAATATATGTTTTTAAAAAGTTTATAACTTTCTAAAAAATTTAAATTTTTTAATTTATACAATTTTTCAAATATTTTTTTCATATTTTTAAATATAATTTAAAAAAAATATACATGAATTTATTCATAATATATAATTTTTAATTACTAAATTAATAGTATTAATTTTAACATAATTATTTACAAAAATTTTATTAAAAATAATTATTAATAATAAATTTTTATATGAAAAAAAATAAATTTTAAATATTTTAAATATATTATTTTAACAATCAAAAATGTTTTATTTAATTTAAATAATTAATAAAATATTAAAAAATTATTTTTTTAATACTTCTATTATTACCTACAATAACAGTATTATTGTTAATGTTAATATTAAAATTTTTTAATATTTTGTTAGTTAAACCTCCTGACTCTTTAACTTGTAATTCTCCTGACAAAAAATTAAAAATATTATCTTTTTCAATTATTAAACAATCTAATCTTCCAGATGCAACATATGCAAAATCAAGAATATCAGATCCTGTCATTCTAATTTTAATGTTTTTTTTTAAAAGCATTTTAAATATTTCTATATATTTATTTTTTACTAATTTATTTTCTTTAGAAATATTAATAGATAAAATTATATTATTATTTATTTTTTTATTATTGCATCTCATTCTATATCCATTTAATTTAGATCCTTCTCCTTTTATAGAAGTAAATAATTCATTTCTTAATGGATCATATATAACTGACATAAAAATATTATTATTAATAAAATTTGATATTAAAGTGCAAAAATGAGGAAATTTATTATTAAAATTAAAAAGACCATCTAAAGAATTTATAAACCAATATATTTTTGTTTTTTTTAATTTAAAATTAATATTTTTATCAGTTATATAAATATGATTAGGATAATATTTATGTATTTCATTAATTATTATATTTTCAGATTTTTTAATTATTTCATTAAAAAATAAATAATTTCCATCATATTTTTTTTCAAAAAAAAAATTAGAATCATAACATTTTATAATAAAATTTCCTGCTTTCCTAATTGCAGAAGTAGCAATATTTATCATAGGATTCATAATTATAATTACCTCATATCATAAAATTAAAAAAATGTTTATAAAAAATAAACTATATTATTAATATATTTATAATAAAAAAAATAATAAAATTTTAAAATTTTATTATAATAAAATTTTTAATAATAAAAATATTGAGTAAAACTAATTATTAAAACAAAAATATATAATAAATTTTTATTATTATTCTTTTATTAAAAGTTTACAATAGAAATATTATAATTAATATATTTTAAAAATATAAAAAATTATGAAAAAAAATATAAAATCTATAAAAGGAATGAATGATTATATAGATAATAAATTATTTTTATATAATTATTTAATAAAAGTTTGTAAAAGTATATTAAAAAAATATTGTTATGAAGAAATAAAAACTCCAATAATAGAAAGTACTGAACTTTTTAAAATGTCTATAGGAAATAACACTGATATTATAGAAAAAGAAATGTATTCATTCATTGATAAAAATAATAAAGAAATTACTTTAAGACCTGAAGGAACTTCTGGATGTATGAGATCAATAATAGAAAATAATTTATTATATAAAAATAAAACACAAAAATTATGGTATTTTGGTCAAATGTTTAGACACGAAAATACACAAAAAGGAAGATATAGAGAATTTCATCAATTTGGTGTAGAAACAATAGGAATAAAAGATATATATATAGAATTAGAAATAATTTTAATAACAAGAAAAATATGGAAATTTTTAGGAATTTTAAATTATTTAAATTTAGAAATAAATTCTATAGGATCTAAAAAAGATAGAAAAAAATATAAAAAAAAATTAAATAATTTTTTAAAAGATAAAAAAAATATTATAAAAAAATATTATAAAAAAAATTATAAAAAAAATCCTTTTAGACTTTTTGAAAGTAATAATTACTATATAAAAAAAATGTTAAAAAATTCTCCTAAATTATTTGATAATTTAAGTAAAAAATCATTATTAAGATTTAAAAATTTAACAAATTATCTAAAAAAATTTAAAGTAAAATATTATATTAATAAAAATTTAGTAAGAGGTTTAAATTATTATAATGATACAGTTTTTGAATGGAAAAATAAAAAATTAAAATCACAACAAACAATATGTGCTGGAGGACGTTACGATAAATTATCATATTCATTAAATAATGAATGTATACCTGCATTTGGATTTGCAATAGGAATAGAAAGATTAATGATATTAATGAATATGTTAAAAAAAAATAATCTCAATAAAAATATAATAGATATAGAAATAATATCTTTAGAAAAAAAATCAATTTTAAAATCTTTAATGATATCAGAAAAAATAAGAAAAAAATTTCCAAAATTAAAAATATTTTTAAATCTTTCTAATGAAAAATTAAAAAAAAAACTTAGTAAATCTAACAAAAATAATGTAAAAACTATTTTATTTATAGGAAAAAAAGAGATAAAAAATAATTACTATACTTTTAAAAACTTAAATAACAAAATACAAAAAAAATATTGTTATAAAAATCTTATAAAAAAAATTCATAATTTATTTAAATAAAATAAATAATTTTATATTTTTTTTTTATTAATATAGGAAAAAATATGTTTAATATAAATAATAATATTAACAATGATAAAAAAATTTTAGATATATTAAATAAAGAAAAAGAAAGACAAGAAAATCAAATAACTTTAATAGCATCAGAAAATTATGCAAGTAAAGCAGTTTTAGATGCTCAAGGAACTATTTTTACTAATAAATATGCTGAAGGAAATATAAAAAATAGATATTATGCTGGATGTAAATATATGGATGAAATAGAAAAAATAGCTATATATAGAGCAAAAAAATTGTTTAAAGTAAAATATGTCAATGTACAACCACATTCTGGATCACAAGCAAATTTTGCAGCTTATTTATCTGTTTTAAATAAAGGTGATACTGTTTTAGGAATGAAACTATCTCATGGAGGACACTTAACACATGGTTCTAAAGTAAATTTTTCAGGAAAATTATATAATTTTATATATTATAAAACAAATAATTTAGGAGAAATAAACTATTTAGAATTAGAAAGAATTGCTATTAAATATAAACCAAAAATGATAGTAGGAGGATTTTCTTCATATTCAGGAAATTGCAATTGGAAAAAAATGAGAAATATTGCTGATAAAATAAAAGCATATTTATTAGTAGACATATCTCATATAGCAGGTCTTATATTAGCTGGTTTATATAAAAACCCAATTCCATATGCACATATAGTAACTAGTACTACTCATAAGACTTTAGGTGGTCCTAGAGGAGGTATTATAATGTCTAATATTAAGGATAAAAATATTTTAAAAAAAATAGATATGTCTGTGTTTCCAGGAACTCAAGGGGGACCATTAATGCATGTTATTTTAGCTAAAGCTATATCATTTAAAGAAGCTATGAGCAATAATTTTAAAAAATATCAAATACAAATAATAAAAAATGTTAATATTATGATAAATCAATTTAAAAAAGAAAAATTTAATATAGTATTTAAAAAATCTTTTAATCATTTATTTATGATAGATTTAAGAAAAAATAATTCTACTGGAATAGAAATAGAAAATATTTTATCAAAAGCTAATATAATAGTAAATAAAAATAGTATACCAGATGATAAATTAAATCATTTTATTACATCGGGTATAAGAATAGGAACTCCTGCAATTACAAGAAGAGGATTTAAAGAAAAAGAATCTAAAAAAATATCAAAATGGATTATAAAAATAATAAAAAATAAAAAAAATATAGAAATTGTTAAAAATATAAAAAATAAAGTAAAAATTTTATGTAAAAAATATCCAGTATATAAATAAATATATTTATTTTTAATAAGATTGTGTTTTTCAAAAAATATTGATAACACAATCATATTTTTTTTTATAAAATTTTTAATAAAAATATTTATAAATCAAAAAAATTTATCCAAACTGGATTTCCTCCAACAAAAAAATTTTTTATTAAAAATGTTAAATCACCGTTTTTTTTATTTATTTTATATAATGTTATATTATTTGATTTTTCTCCTGCCACTATTAAATAATTTCCAGAAGAATCTATTCTAAACGTTCTTGGTTGACATTCAGTTTTATAACATTTTAAAAATTTTAAATTACAATTTTTTTTTTTAATTTTAAAAGATATTATAACATTTTTTTTTCTATCAGAAGCATATAAATATTTATTACATGGAGTTATTTCTATTTCTGAAGACCAAAATTTTTTTTTTTTATTTGGAAATAAACTTATATTTTGCAATATTTTTATTTTTTTTTTAATTTTTATAGTAGATATAGTTCCATTTAATTCATTTATTATATATATAAATTTTTTATTTTTATGAATTACAAAATGTCTAGGACCAAAATTTTTTCCAACTTTTATATATGAAATCAAATTTTTTTTTATATTATATAAATTAGACATTTTTAAATAATAAAGTCTGTCTTTTTTTAAAGAAGTAAAAAAAAGAAAATTATCATCTTTAGTAACTAATGAAAAATGACATCCATATATATTTAAAAAAGTATTAAATTTTTTGTAAGGAACATAATATTTATTTATTTTATATAATTCTAAACAATTTCCATGAAAAGAACTACTAAACAACAATTTATATTTTAAATTTATATTAATATGATTAGAAGGATATTTTATATTTATACTAATTTTTTTTTTTAAAGTTCCATCTTTTAATATATTAAACATTAATATTTTATTTTTTTTTCTAACTCCAACATATAAAATTTTTTTTTTATTTAATATATGTATAGGTTGAATGTTTCCAGATATTTTTACATTTTGTAAAGTTTTAAATGACATATTATTATTAATTTTTAAAACTTTTATTATATTTTTATTAGGTAAAGATATATATACTATTTTTTTCATTTTTTTAACTTTTAATATAAATATTTTATTTTAATAAAAAAGTTTTAACATAAAAATAAATAAATTTATATAAATTTATTTATTTAAAATAAATTTTTTATATATTTTAATTATATAAATTATATTATAAAATTATTTTTTAAATATATATAAAATTTAATATTAAAAATATTTTCATAAAATATTTTTTATTAACTTTGCATTTGTCAAATAAAAAAAATATAATGTTATAACTATATTTATAATAAAAATGTTTACTATATATAATTATTTATAATAAAATATTTTATTAAATTTTAAAATATATGTTTTTTATGGTAAAAATATGAAAATAAGAATTGGAATAAATGGTTTTGGAAGAATAGGAAGATTAGTATTTAGATTAGCTCAAAATAGACCAGATATAGAAGTAGTTGCAATAAATGATTTGTTAGATGCAAAATATATAAAATATTTATTAAAATATGATTCTACTCATAAAAAATTTAATAGAAATATTAAAGTTAAAAAAAATTTATTAATAATAGATAAAAAAAAAATACATATATCTTCAGAGAAAAATCCAGAAAATTTATCATGGGGAAAATTATTAGTAGATGTAGTTATAGAATCTACAGGAATATTTTGCAATTTAGAAGATGCAAATAAACATATATTGTCTGGAGCAAAAAAAGTTGTTATAACAGCTCCAACAAATGATGATATACCTATGTTTGTAAAAGGAGTTAATTTTGAAAAATATAATGGAGAAGATATAGTTTCTAATGCATCTTGTACTACTAATTGTTTAGCTCCTTTAGCAAAAATTATAAATGATGAACTTCAAATAATAGAAGGTCTAATGACTACTGTTCATGCAACTACAGCTACTCAAAAAACTGTAGATGGAGTTTCTAAAAAAGATTGGAGAGGCGGAAGAGGTGTAATGCAAAATATAATACCATCTTCTACTGGAGCAGCTGCTGCTGTAGGAAAAGTAATACCAGAACTAAATGGAAAATTAACAGGAATAGCATTTAGAGTTCCAACACCAAACGTTTCTGTAGTAGATTTAACAGTAAGATATAAAAAGTCAGCTACTTATAAAGAAATTTGTAATATAATAAAAAAATATTCAAAAAAAACAATGAATGATGTAATATATTATACAAAAGATCAAGTAGTTTCATCAGATTTTAATGGAAACATTTTTACATCAATATTTGATGAAAAAGCAGGTTTATCATTAAACAATAATTTTGCAAAATTAATTTCTTGGTATGATAATGAATTAGGATATTCTAGTAAAGTATTAGATTTAGCTTGTATGATACATAAAAAACAAATTATTTAAAATAAATTTTTATCAAGTAGTATTATTCCTAAAAAATAGAAATAATACTACATTATAAAAATTTATTTTTTTTTATATAACAATATAATTTCTATTTTTTATATATTTTTTTTATTTCTGACAATATTTTATTTACCCAAATTTTTATTCTAATTTTACTTTTTTTTGGTTGTCTATCTTCATCTATTACTAATCCTAAAAAATTTTTTTTATCATATATAGCTTTAGAAGATTCAAAATTATAACCTTTTATTGGCCATTTTCCTATTAATATAGCACCATTCTTTTTAATAATTTTATATATTTTATACATAGCATCACAAAAATATTCTGAATAATCTTCTTGATCACCACATCCAAATATTGCAACTATTTTATTTTTAAAACTAACTTTCTTTAAAATTGGTAAAAAATCATCCCAATCAGATTGAAGTTCTCCATAATACCATGTAGGAACACCTAAAATTAATATTTCATATTTATTTAAAATATTTTTTGTAGAATTAGATATATCATGTAAAAAAACATTTTTAGAATTTATTTTTTTTAATATTTTTTTTGCAACATTTTCTGTATTACCAGTATCACTACCAAAAAAAATTCCAATTTTTTTCATATTTTTACCTTAAAAAATAAATAAAATATTTTTTAAATAATTTTATATAAAAACAATTTTTTTTATATAAAATTATTTTTTTTATTTTTATATTATAAAAAAAATATTTAAAAAAATAACTTTTTTTTACATAAAAATATAATTAGTTTAATATTTTTTTTTTTTTGTTTTAATATAATATATATATTTAATTTTTTTTCAAACATTTTAACAAAATTAAAATAATATGAATAATATATATTTAGAAAAAATAATAAACAAAAAATTAAATTCAAAAAAATATAAAGATTATATATTTAATGGATTACAAATAGAAGGTAAAAGAAAAATATGTAAAATAATAACTGGAGTTAGTATATGTAAAAAATTAATAAAAATAGCAATACAAAAAAATGCTGATGCTATAATAGTACATCATGGAATGTTTTGGAAAAATGAAAAAAGAATAATAAATAATATTAATAGAAAAAGATTAAAATTATTATTAAACAATAATATAAATTTATATTGTTGGCATTTTCCATTAGATTTTGACAAAAATATTGGAAATAATGTTCAAATTGCAAAAAAATTAAAAATAAAAATTAAAGGGAAAATTAATAATTTTTTATTATGGGGAAATTTTAAAAAAAGTATTTCTTTAAAAAATTTAATAAATAAAATAAAAAAAAAATATTCTAGAAAACCTTTTTATTATAAAAATAATTTAAAAAAAAATATTAAAAAAATTTCATGGTGTAGTGGAAAAGGACAAAAGTTTATTGTAGAAGCGGCAAATTTTGGAGTAGATGCATTTTTAACTGGAGAAGTTTCAGAAGAAACAATGCATTATTCAGATGAATATAAAATACATTTTTTTTCAGTTGGTCATCATGCTACAGAAATAGATGGAATAAAAAAATTAGGAGAATGGATAAACAAGAAATATAATATAAATACAAATTTTATTAATATTAATAATCCAATTTAATAACTTTACAAAAAAAAATACATAAAAAAATGAAAAAATATAAATATATAGAAAAAATTTTAAAATGTATAAATATATATAATAAAAATTATATAGAAAATATTTTTTTAAAATTCTTAAAAAACAAATCTATAGTAAAAAAAGAATGGAAATTTTTTTTTAAAAATTTATTTAATAATAAAAACAAAAAAAAAAATATAATAAAAAAATATGATATAAAAAATCTTATATTTAATTTTAGATCTTATGGTCATATTATAGCAAAAACAAATCCGATAAAAAAGGAAAAGAAAAATATTAAAAAATTTTTATATTTTAAAAAAAAATATAAAATACTTATAAAAAAAAATAATATTAAAAAAAAAATTGAATTAGATTATATAAAAATATATAAAAAAATGAAAAAAATATATACAAATTCAATAGGAATAGAATATATGCACATGGAAATTCAAAAAGAAAAAAATTGGATAAAAAATTATATAGAAAAAAAAAATAAAAATAAATTTAGTAATAAAAATAGAAAAAAATTACTAAAAGATTTAATAAAAACAAATTATTTTGAAAAATACTTAAATTTTAAATTTTCTGGATCAAAAAGATTTTCTTTAGAAGGATCTGAAATAATTTTACCTATGATTAAAGAAATAATAAAAAATTCTAAAAAAAATAACATAAATAGAATAATTTTAGGAATGGCTCACAGAGGTAGAATAAATGTTCTTAGAAATATATTTAAAAAACCATTAGAAAAAATATTTAGTGAATTTGATGATATAAAATTAAATAAAAAAAATAAAATTGATGATGTAAAATATCATTTAGGTTATAAAAGAAAAATTTTTATAAAAAATGAAAAAATATATTTAGAAATAAAAAACAATCCTTCTCATTTAGAATCTATTTATCCAGTAGTTTTAGGATCTAGTAAATTTTATTTAGAAGAAAATTTAAAAAAAAAAAATAGAAAAAATATATTATCTTTATTAATACATGGAGATGCATCTATCAGTGGTCAAGGAATAATACAAGAAACATTAAATATGTCTAGAACTAAAGGATTTAAAACAAATGGATCAATTCATATTATAATAAACAATCAAATAGGATTTACTACATCTAAAATTTCAGAAATGAGATCAAGTAAATATTGTACAGATATATCAAAAATGATTTCTTGCCCAATATTTCATATAAATGCAGATTTTCCTGAAAAAGCAATTTTTGTAATAAATTTAGCTATGAAATTTTTAAATAAATTTAAAAAAGATGTATTTATAGATGTTATATCTTATAGAAAATATGGACATCATGAATCAGATGATCCAAGTGCTACTCAACCTCATATGTATAATATTATAAGAAAACATTTACCTTCATATAAAATATATGAAAAAAAATTAATAAAAAAAAATAAGATATCTTTATTAAATATAAAAAAAATAAAAAAAAAATATAATATACTACTTGAAAAAAGATATAACAAATATAAAAAATTATATATAAAAAATTGTAAAAAAAATTTTATAAAAAAAAATAAAAAAAAAAAATATATAAAAAAAAATAAAATTAATTTTTCAGAACTAAAAAAAATATCTATAAAAATAAATACTATACCTAAAAATATAAATTTACATAAAATAGTTAAAAAAATATATGATAATAGAATATTAATGTCTAAAGAAAAAATAAAATTTGATTGGAGTGCAGCTGAAGCTTTATCTATAGCTACTTTATTAAAAAAAGGAATTTCGTGCAGAATGTCTGGTGAAGATGTAGCTAGAGGAACTTTTTTTCAAAGACATGCTATTATATATGATCAAATAAAAAAAAATTATTATATACCTTTATCTAATTTAACAAAAAAAAGTAACTTTAGTATATGGAATTCATCATTATCAGAAGAGTCTGTTCTTGCTTTTGAATACGGATATTCTGTATCATCAAAAAAAGTAATTAATATATGGGAAGCACAATTTGGAGATTTTGTAAATTCAGCACAAGTAATAATAGATCAATTTATATCATCAGGAAAAAAAAAGTGGGGAGAAAAATGTAAACTAATAATAATGTTACCACATGGATATGAAGGTCAAGGACCTGAACATTCTTCTTCTAGATTAGAAAGATTTTTACAATTATCTTCAGAAAATAATTTTCAAATAGTTTGTCCTACTAATTCTAGTCAAATATATCATATTATACATAATCAAATATATAGTAAAAATATTTGTCCTTTAATAATAATGTCACCTAAATCTATGTTAAGAGACTGCAGATCCTTTTCTTCTTTAAAAGAAATATATTTAAATAAATTTAAAAGTATAATTTATAAAAAAAAAAAATGTTATAAAAATATAGAAAAAATGATTTTTTGTTCAGGCAAAATATATTATGAACTAAAAGACATGATAAAAAAAAATAATATAAAAAGAATATTATTAATAAGAATAGAAAGATTATATCCATTTCCTAAAAAAAAAATAAAAAAAATATTAAATTTATGTAAAAACTCTAAAAATTTTATATGGTCTCAAGAAGAACCTAAAAATCAAGGAGCATGGTATTTTATAAAAAACAATATAGAAACAATGATTCCAAAAACTTTTTTGTTGAAATGCATTAGTAGAAAATCTTCATCTTCTACAGCTACAGGATATATGAAAACTCATAAAAAAGAACAAGAAAAAATAATAAAAGATTCTTTATATTAAAAGGATAAAAAATAAAATATGAATGATAATATAATTAATATATATGCTCCAGAATTTCCTGAATCAGTAACTAATGCAACTATAATAAGTTGGAAAAAAAAAATATATGAAAAAATAAAAAAAAATGAAACTATATTAGAAATAGAAACAGACAAAATAATAATGTCAGTATCATCACCGTCTGATGGTATTTTAAAAAAAATTTATAAAAAAAAAGGATCTAATATAAATTCAAAACAAATATTAGGAAAAATAGAAAATATTATTAAAAAAAATGAAAAAATATTTGAAAAAAAAATTTCTCCTTCTGTAAGAAGATTAATTACAGAAAACAATATAAATAAAGAAAATATAAATAATATTGTAAAAAAAAATAGAATAACAAAAAAAGATATAAAAGAAATAATAAATGAAAAACACAAAAAAAATAAAATATTTGAAGAAAAAAACAAAAATAAGAATTTTGAAATATCTAAAAAAGAAAAAATAAAAAAAAGTTATACTATTTCAATGAGTAATTTAAGAAAAAAAATATCTGAAAGACTTGGAAAAACTAAAAAAAATGCAATAATGTTAACTACTTTTAATGAAGTTAATATGAAAAAAATAATTAAAATAAGAAATAAATATAAAAAAGAATTTTTATATAAGTATAAAATAAAATTAGGATTTATGTCTTTTTTTATAAAATCAGTAATAGAATCTTTAAAAGAATTTCCAGAAATAAATACTACTATTGATGAAGAAAAAATTACATATTATAATTGTTATAATATCAACATAGCTATATCTACTAATAAAGGACTAATAGCTCCAATCATAAAAAATGCAGATATTATGAGTATGCAAGAAATAGAAAAAAAAATAATAAATTTAAAAAAAAAAGCAGAAAAAAATGATTTAAAGATATCAGAAATGTCATCAGGTAGTTTTACAATATCTAATGGAGGTGTTTTTGGATCATTATTTTCTACTCCTATAATAAACTATCCACAAACAGCTATATTAGGAATACATGAAATTAAAAACAGACCTATAGTAATAAAAAATAAAGTAAAAATAAGACCTATGACATATTTATCTTTATCTTATGATCATAGAGTAATAGATGGTAAAAATTCAATAAATTTTCTTAAAAATATAAAAAATATTTTAGAAGATTTTTCTAGAGTTATACTTCAAGTTTAAAAAATAAAAAAAACTATAGATATCTAAACATTTATAAAAAAAATCTATAGTTTTAAAAAATAAAATATAATGTTTTTCAAAAATATTATAAAATAAAAAATATGTTATATAGGAACATTGTTTTTTATAAAAAATAGTAGTAAAATTAAAAATATAATAAAAAATTTTTTATAAAATGTTTATTATAAAAATTATATAAAAATAATTATAGTTTTATTATAAAAATAAGATAGTATTGTATGAAAAAAATAGAATTAGTCTTAATAAGACACGGTGAAAGTGTTTGGAATAAATTGAATAAATTTACAGGATGGAAAGATATAAAACTTTCAAAAAAGGGTAAAAAAGAAGCTAATTTTGCAGCAGAACTATTACTAAAAAAAAAATTTATTTTTGATATAGCATTTACTTCATTGTTAAAAAGAGCAATATGTACTACATGGATAATATTAAAAAAGATAGATAGATTGTGGATACCAGTTCATAAATCATGGAGATTAAATGAAAGACATTATGGAACTTTGCAAGGATTAAACAAACAAGATGTTTCATTAAAATATGGAAAAGAAAAAGTGCAAGAATGGAGAAGAAGTTATAAAATAATACCTCCAAAAATTAATTTTCAAGATAAAGATTTTCCAGGAAAAGACCCAAAATATTCTCAATTAGAACCTAGTATAATACCTAGAGCAGAAAGTTTAAAATGTACTATAAATAGAGTTTTACCATATTGGAACAAATTTATTTTACCTGAACTAAAAAAAAAAAAAAAAATTATTATAATAGCTCATGGAAATTCTTTAAGAGCATTAATAAAATATTTACATCATATTGATGAAAAAGATATTTTAAAATTAGAAATTCCTACAGGAAGACCAATTATATATGAATTTGATAATGATATACAACCAATAAAGTTTTTTTATTTATAAAAAAAATAAAAATATAATTTCAAAAAAAAGGTTACTATAAAAAATATGATAAAAAAGATCGGGGTATTAACTAGCGGAGGGGATGCCCCGGGTATGAATGCTGCTATAAGAGGAATAGTAATAACAGGAATAAAATTAGGAATAGAAATATTTGGTATAAAAGATGGATTTTTAGGTTTATATAAAAATAAAATAAAAAAATTAAATAGAATAATAGTATCTGATATAATTAACAAAGGAGGAACATTTTTGGGTTCTTCTAGATTTCCTGAATTTAAAGAAAAAAAAAATAGATATATTGCAGTAAAAAATTTAAAAAAAAAAAATATAGATTCATTAATTGTAATAGGAGGTGATGGATCATATATAGGTGCTCAAAAATTAAATGAAATGGGAATTTCTTGTATCAGCATTCCTAGTACTATAGATAATGATGTTTCTGGAACAGATTATACAATAGGATATTATACAGCCTTAGAAACAATAGTAAAATCTATAGATAAAATAAGAGATACATCAGCATCTCATAAAAGAATTTCTTTAGTAGAAATTATGGGAAGAAATTGTGGAGATTTAACTTTATTATCTTCTATAGCTGGAGGTTGTGAATTTTTAGTAATACCAGAAAATAAAATTTCTAAAGAACAATTATTAATTGAAATATTAAAAAAAATAAAAAATGGTAAAAAACATTATATAATAGTTATTACAGAAAATTTATATGATATAAAATCATTGGCTAAATATATAGAAAAGAAAACTAATAAAGAAACTAGAGCAACAATTTTAGGACATGTTCAAAGAGGTGGAACACCAGTAGTTTACGATAGAGTTTTAGCATCTAGAATGGGATCTTATGCTATAGAAATATTAAAAAAAGGATTTTCAGGAAGATGCATAGGTATAAAAAATGAAAAAATAGTACATAATAGTATAAAAAAATCTTTAAATTGTATTAAGAAAAATTCAACACATTATTGGTTGAATTTATCTAAAAAATTATTTTGAAAATTTTTCTATAATTTTTATTATCGGAAATAATGTTTTTATTTCTAAAGAAGCTCCTCCAATTAAAATTCCATCTATATATTTTTTAGAAATAAAATTATATACATTATTTTTTGATATAGAACCTCCATATTGTACTACAATATTATTGTTTTTAAAAAAATTATCTTTTTTACAAATATAACTTTTTATTAAAAAATGAATATCATTTACATAATTTGGATCTGCTGAAATACCAGATCCTATAGCCCACACTGGTTCATAAGCAATTATTGAGTTTCTAAAAGCTTTTTTTCCAATTTTAATAAAAATTGAATCTATCTGATTTTTAATAAATATTTTAGATTTATCAAAACTTTCTTGAAAATGCTCACCTATACATAATATAGGAATTAAACCATTTTTTTTAACAATATCAAATTTAGAAGAAACAATTTCATCACTTTCAAAATGATGAATTCTTCTTTCTGAATGTCCTACTATTACATATTTTACATTAAATTCTTTTAACATATAAACAGAAGTTTCTCCAGTAAAAGCTCCTTGTATATGAACATCTACATTTTGAGATGTAAGTATTATTTTACTTTTTATATCTTTTAATATTTCATACAATTTACTTAAATATATAATAGGAGGAGATATAGATATATTACTTTTTATTTTAAATTTTATACATAAATTATTAAGTTCTACAAAAAATTTTTTTAATATATTTTTTTTTCCATTTAACTTCCAATTACACAATATTAGCATATTTTTACCTTAATTTTTTATTATCTGAACTAAGTTACTGTTTTGTATCAGTAACTTAGAGAAGATTTTATATAAAACACAAAATTATTTAATAAATACAATTTTATATATTTTTTCTAAAAAAATTTTTTAAAATCTTATAATTAAAACATATTTTTAAAAACGTAAAATTTATTTTTTATTTTTTTTATCTTTTTTTAAAAAAATATTTTTTTTTATTTTTTTTAAAAAATTTTCTGTAAAAGATATATTAACTATTCTATTTTTTTTATCTAAATTATCTATTATAGATTCAATCTTATTTCCAAAATTTGTTTTTAAAAATGAATCTTTACTTATAAAATTATTTAATGAATTTAATTTTAATATGGCTTTAACTCCTTTAGAAAGATTTATATGTAATTTTTTTTTTCCAATTTTATAAATTGTACCTTTAACAATAGATTTTTTTTTGTGTTTTTTTACATATTTTTGAAATGGATCTTCTTCTAGTTGTTTAATTCCTAATGAAATTCTTTCTCTTTCTACATCAACTTGTAAAACTACAGCAGTAATTTTTTTATTTTTTTTATATTTTTTTACTGATTCTTCTCCAGAAGAAAACCAAGAAATATCTGATAAATGAATTAATCCATCAACATCTCCTGTTAATCCAACAAATATTCCAAAGTCAGTAATAGATTTTATTTTTCCTTCTACAAAATCTCCTTTTTTATATTTTTTAGAAAAAATTTTCCATGGATTTTTTGTACATTGTTTTAGACCTAAAGATATTCTTCTTCTATCTTCATCTATATCTAATATCATAACTTTTATATTACTATTTAAATTTGTTATTTTAGAAGGATGTATATTTTTATTGTTCCAATCCATTTCAGAAATATGAACTAAACCTTCTACTCCTTCTTTTATTTCTACAAAACATCCATAATCAGTTAAATTAGTTACTTTTCCTAATATTTTAGTACCTACCGGATATTTTTTAGAAACATTAGTCCATGGATCTTTACTTAATTGTTTTAATCCTAAAGATACTCTTATTTTACTTTTATCAAATTTTAAAATTCTTATTTTTATTTTTTCTCCTAATTTTACTATTTCATTAGGATGTTTAACTCTTTTCCATGCCATATCAGTAATATGAAGAAGGCCATCTACACCACCAAGATCTACAAAAGCACCATAATCTGTTAAATTTTTAACTATACCTTTAACATTAATTCCTTCTTTTAAATTTTTTAATAACTTATTTCTTTCTTCAGCATTTTCAAATTCTATAACTGCTTTTCTAGAAACTACTACATTATTTCTTTTTTTATCCAATTTTATTACCTTAAAATCTAATATTTTTCCTTCTAAATCGTTTGTTTCTTTAACAGGTCTAATGTCAACTAATGACCCTGGTAAAAAAGCTCTTATTTCTTTTAGCTCTACCGTAAAACCACCTTTTACTTTTCCATTTATTGTACCTTGTACATTTGAAACATTTTTATGAGCTTCTTCCAATTTTTTCCAAGATTCTTTTCTTTTAGCTTTTTCTCTAGATAATATTGTTTCCCCAAAACCATCTTCAACAGTGTCTAAAACTACTTCTATAGTATCACCAATTTTTATATCTAATTTTCCATTGTAATCTTTAAATTGATCTATTGATATTCTAGATTCAGATTTTAATCCTGCATCAACTATAACTGCATCTTTTTCTATATCCATTATAGTTGCAATTATAACAGAACCTGGTTTTGTTTGAATATTTTTAAAAGACTTTTCTAATAGTTCTGTAAATGATTCATTCATATTTTATAAATTTTTAATATTATTTAACATAAATTTTGTATCCTACAAAAAATAGTTATATTTTTTTTACTAATTATTTTCCTTATTTATTAGATGAAATTTATATATTTTTTTATATATAAAAATTTTAAAAATTTTGTAAAAAAATTTAAATTCTATTAATATAAATATTAATATTTTTTTTTTACAAAATTTTTTACAATTATAAAATTAAAATAATTTAAAATATTAAACATAAATTTTTATAACAATATTAAAATTAACACTAAAACAATAGTCTTGCAACTAACAAAAAATTTCATAAAATTAATAAATAATTTATTAATTTTAATATTTTTAAATTAATAAACAAAAAAAATATTTGTTTCAAATGTTTTATAAATTAAATTAAATAAAAAAAATTATTTTTTAAAATAACTTATAGAAAAAAGATTTTTAAAATATTCAGGAAAAGTTTTATTTACACAATTAGGATTTAAAATAGTTATTTTTTTTTCAGATAATGCTATTAAAGAAAAACACATAGCCATTCTATGATCTTCATAAGTTTTTATATTACAAGATATAAATTCTTCTGGAGGATTTATTTCTATAAAATCTTTTCCTTCTTTTATTATAGCTCCTATTTTTTTTAATTCTGATGACATTGCACTAATTCTATCAGTTTCTTTAACTCTCCAATTATAAATATTTTTTATAATTGTTTTTCCTTTTGAAAAAAGAGCTAATATTGCAACTGTCATAGCAACATCAGGCATATTATTCATATCTAATTCTATAGATTTTAAAAATCCTCTTTTAACTATAATATTATTTTTATTAATTGTTATATTAGATCCCATTTTTTTTAAAATTTTTACAAATTTTACATCTCCTTGTATACTTTTTTTACCAATTCCATTTACTTTTACAGATCCTCCTTTTATAGCTGCAGCTGCTAAAAAATAAGATGCAGAAGAAGCATCTCCTTCTACAAAAAAAATTTTTGGAGAAATGTAATTTTGATTCCCATGAATTTTAAAATAAGAATAATTTTTATTAAAAACTTTTATTCCAAAAATTTTCATTAATTTTATAGTAATATTAACATATGGTTTTGAAACTAATTTTTTTTTTATAAAAATTTCTGTATTATTTTTTGCTAAAGGAGATGCAATTAATATAGAAGTTAAAAATTGACTAGAAATTTTTCCATTTAAATAAATTTTTCCTCCAGAAAAACCTCCTAATAAAGTTATTGGAGGAAAACCATATATATTTTCATATTTTATTTTAGCTCCACCATATCTTAAAGCTTCTACTAAATGTTTTATAGGCCTACAATTCATTCTACTATTTCCATACAATTTTACATTATTATTATATAAAGAAAAAATTGAAATTAATGGTCTCATAGCAGTTCCAGCATTTCCTAAAAAAATAGAAATTTTTTTTTTAAAATTAAATTTTTTTTTAGAACCTACTATTAGTATAGTGTTTTTTACTATATCACATTCTATTAAAAATCCAATTTTTTTTAAAGCTATTATCATATGTTCAGTATCTTCACTAAACAAAAAATTTTTTATTAAAGTTTTTCCATTAGATAAAGATGATAAAAGTAATACTCTATTAGAAATACTCTTAGATCCAGGTAAATCAATTTCTCCATTTACTCTTAATATTGGATGTATAGTAATTTTTTTTTTCATAAATTTCCTATAAAATTTTTATAAAAATTTAAACTAAATTTACATATTAAAAAAATAATTATCCAAATTTTTTTTCAAATTTTATCATAAAATTTGATAATTTTTTTACTCCTTCTATAGGCATTGCATTGTAAATAGAAGCTCTCATACCTCCAAATAAACTATGTCCTCTCAAATATAAAAGACCTTCTTTTTCAGATTTTTCTAAAAATTTTTTATTTAAATTATTATGTTTTAATCTAAATGTAACATTCATAATAGATCTATTTAAATAATGTATATCATTTATATATAAATTAGAATTATCAATAGTGTCATATAATAATTTAGATTTTATAAAATTATTTTTTTCTATTTTTTCTATTCCTCCATTTTTTAAAATCCAATCAAAAATAAGACCTGACATATACCATGAAAATGTAGAAGGTGTATTAAACATAGAATTATTTTTATAATTTATATAATAATCTAAAATAGAAGGAATATATTTATTTTTATTATTAAATAATAATTTTTTTTTTATTATTAAAATTGTAATACCAGAAGGACCTATATTTTTTTGAGAGCTAGCATATATTAAATCATAATTTTGTATTTTAATTTTTCTAGACAATATAGAAGAAGAAAAATCTCCAACTATTAAATTTTTATAGAAATTAGGTTCTTCGTGTATAGCAATTCCCTCAATAGTTTCATTAGGACAATAATGAATATATTTAGATGTATTTTTAATGTTCCATTTAGACATTTTTAAAATATGTTTTTTTCTATTTTTAATTTTTTTTACATCTATTATATTGGTTTTAGAATATTTCATAGCTTCAAAAGCTGCACTCATAGACCAATAACCAGTATTTATGTAATCTGTTTCTTCATCAAAACTTTTTAATAAATTCATTGGAACAGCAGAAAATTGACCTCTAGCTCCTCCATGTAAAAACAAAATTTTATAATTATTTGGTATATTTAATAAATTTCTAAAATTTTTTTCTATTTTTTTTGTCATTGAAATAAATATTTTGCTTCTATGACTTATTTCTATTATAGAAGATCCTGAATTTTTCCAATTTAAAAATTCCTTATTAGCTTTTTTCATAACATCTATTGGTAATATAGATGGACCAGCACTAAAATTATAAATTTTACACATTATTTTAATAATAGAATATTTTATAAAAATAAAAATTTTATATTTTTTATATTATATAAATTCTAATCCTTTCATATATCGATTTTTTAAAATATTAGGTATTTTTATTTTTCCATTTTTACATTGATAATTTTCCATTATTGCAGCTAAAGTTCTACCAACAGCTAATCCTGAACCATTTAAAGTATGTACATATCTCTTATTTTTATTTTTATCTAAAAATTTTATGTTAATTCTTCTTGATTGAAAATCTTTCATATTAGAACAAGAAGATATTTCTACATATTTTTTTTGATATGGAAACCAAACTTCTAAATCATATGATTTTGAAGAAGAAAAACCTATGTCATTAGTACATATAGACATTTTTCTATATGGAAGATTTAATAATTTTAAAATTTTTTCTGCATGTTCAGTAATAATTTCCAAATAATAATTTGACTTTTCTGGATGAACAAATTGAACCATTTCTACTTTATCAAATTGTTTAGTTCTTATTAAACCTTTGTTTTTAATACCATAAGATGTAGTTTCATTTCTAAAACATGGAGTATTTGAAACAAAAAACAATGGTAATTTATTTTCTTCTATAACATCGTTCATAAATAAATTGGTTAAAGGAACTTCTGAAGTAGGTATTAAAAAAAGTTTTTCTTTTTTAAAATCTTTTTTAACATTATCTTTACTACATTTTGTATATATTAAATCTTTATAAAATTTAGGAAGTTGACCAGTTCCATATAAACATTTTTTTCGTACTAAATAAGGAACATAAATTTCTATATATTTATGATTTTCTACATGAACATCTAACATAAATTGACTTAACGATCTATATAATAATGATAATTTATCTTTTAAAATAAAAAAATTGGATCCAGATATTTTAGAAGAATTATAAAAATCCAAATTTTTTCTTTTTTTTCCAAGTTCTACATGATCTTTTAATTTAAAATCATATTTTTTTATATTACCCCATTTATAAACTTCAAAATTATCCTTAAAATTTTTACCAAATTTAGTTTCTTTATCAGGTATATTAGGTATTGTGTAATAATATTTTAAAATTTTTTTTTCTAACTTATGTAAATATAATTTTTTTTTTAATAAAATTTTATTATAATATATAACCTCTTTTTTTAAATTTTTATAATTTTTATTAGATAATTTAAGAAAACCAATTTTTTTAGAAGTTTTATTTCTATAATGTTCTAAATTTTCTTTTTCAAACTTAACTTTTTTTATTTCTTTATTAATATTATTAATATAATTTATATCTAAAATAAAACCTCTTCTTTTCAATTTTTTATAAAATATATCAATATTATTTTTTAATATAGTAATATCTAACATATTGTAATTTTATTAGTATTATTTTTTTAAATTAAAGTATACATTATTTATATAAAATATAAATTAAATTAAAATTTTTAATAAATAAAAATTAATAATATAAAAATATTAAATTATGTATACTTATAAAATATAATTATAATATAATATTTTAAAAGTATATACAAAAAAAATATAATAATATTATAAAATAATATTAAAATAATAATGAAAAATAAAATAATAAAAAGTAATTTAATAATATTAGGATCAGGACCTGCTGGATATACAGCATCAATATATGCATCTAGATCTAATTTATCTCCTATATTAATAACAGGAGAAGAAGTTGGGGGTCAGCTTTTAAAAACAGAAAAAATAGAGAATTGGCCTTCTCAATATAATTCAATAAGTGGCAGAAAACTAATGAAAAATTTTTATAAACATGCAAAAAAATTTGGAACTAAAATATATGAAAAAAAAATAACAAAAGTAATTTTTAATAATTCTATAATTACTTTAATCTGTGAAAATACTATATTTAAATCATATTCTTTAATAATAGCAACTGGATCAATACCAAAAAAATTGGGAATAAAATCTGAAAAAAAATTTATTGGAAAAGGAATTTCTTCATGTGCTTTATGTGATGGTTTTTTTTATAAAAATAAAATTGTTGCAATAGTAGGTGGTGGAAATTCTGCTATAGAAGAAGCAATTTATTTATCAAAAATTGTAAAAAAAATATATTTAATACATAGAAGAAATACATGGAAAGCTGAAAAAATATTGTTAGATAGATTATTAAAAAAAACAAAAACTAAAAAAATAAAAATTTATTTAAATTATGAAATAAAAAAAATATACGGAAATAATAATAGCATACAAAGTGTAAAAATAATATCTAATAAAACTAAAAAAAGTAGAATAATTTATATTTCCGGACTATTTATTTCTATAGGATATACTCCACAAACAAATTTATTTAAAAAAAAATTAAAAATGAAAAATGGATATATTAAAACAAATTTTGGAAAACATGGAAATTTTACATCTACTAGTTATCCTGGAGTATTTGCTGCAGGAGATGCAATTGATCATGTATATAAACAAGCAATAACAGCATCTTCTTCTGGTTGTATGGCAGCTATAGATGCTGAAAAATATTTATCTAATATAAAAAATTTAATATAAACAAAAGAAAAAAATATGATAAAAGAAAAACAAATAGAAATACAAGGAACTGTTATAGAAACTCTTCCAAACACAATGTTTAGAGTAGAATTAGAAAACGGACATAAAATTATTGCACATATATCTGGAAAAATGAGAAAAAATTATATAAGAATACTTACTGGTGATAAAGTTACAATTGAAATGACACCATATGATACAGAAAAAGGAAGAATAATATTTAGAAGTAGATAATATTAATAATAAAAATATTTTAAATTTTTAATTTTTTTAAAGTTTTAGGAATATAAAAAAATGAGAACAGAATATTGTAGAAATATTTCTACAAAATTTTTATTAAAAAAAGTATGTTTATGTGGATGGATAGAAAAAATAAAAAATTTTGGACATTTTTTATTTTTTTACATAAAAGATATAACAGGATTAACTCAAATAATAGTTAAAAAAGAAAATATAAAAAAATTTAAAAAAATAAAAAAATTAAAAAATGGATTTTGTGTACAAATATCAGGAACAATAAATAAAAGATCTAAAAAAAATATAAATAAAAATATTATAAATGGAGATGTAGAAGTACATGCAAAAAAAATAAATATTCTAAGCAAATCTAAAAATATTCCAATAGATTTATTAAAAAAAAATAAAGAAAAAAATAGATTAAAATATCGATATTTAGATTTAAGAAATGAAAATATGCAAAAAAATTTAATAATTAGAAGTAAAATTATATATTTAATACATAAATTTATGCAAAAAAATAACTTTATACATATAGAAACACCAATAATAACCAAATCTACACCAGAAGGTGCTAGAGATTATATAATACCGAGTAGAAAACATATAGGAAAATTTTATGCATTACCTCAATCTCCTCAAATATTTAAACAATTACTTATGATATCTGGATTCGATAAATATTATCAAATAGCTAAATGTTTTAGAGATGAAGACACGAGATCAAATAGACAACCAGAATTTACACAAATAGATATAGAAGCTTCTTTTATAGATGAAAAAAAAATTAAAAAAATTTCTGAAAATTTAATAAATAAAATTTTTAAAAAATTTTGTAAAATAAAATTTAAAAATATTAAAACTATTACTTATAAAAAATCAATTAAAAAATACGGGACAGATAGTCCAGACATAAGAAATCCATTAAAAATAATAGAATTAACAAAATTATTTAAAAAAAATTATATTTTAAAAAAAAACAATAATAAAATTATTGGAATATATATATCTAAAAAAAATAATTTATCTTTAAAAAAAATAAAATATTATAAAAATATTATAAAAAAATACAATATTAATAAAGTATTTTTTATAAAAATTTTAAAAAACATTAATAAAATTAATATATATAAAAATATAGAAATTAATAAAAAAATAATAAAAAAAATAATTAAATTATACAATGTTAAAGAAAATGATATTATAATAATTTCTATTACTAACAAAAAAAATATTTATAAAATATTTGGAAAAATAATAAAAAAAATTTCTAATGATTTTAACTTAATAGATAAAAATGCTTATAAAGCTATATGGATAAAAGAATTTCCAATGTTTAAAAAAAATAAAAATGGAAAATTTTCTACAGTACATCATCCTTTTACATTACCAAAAACAAAATCTATAAAAAAAATAAAAAAATATCCAAACAAAATTTTATCTAAATCTTATGATCTAATAATAAATGGAAAAGAAATAGGAGGAGGATCTGTAAGAATAAATAATTTAAAAATGCAAAAATTAATATTTAAAATAATAAATTTATCTAAAAAAGATCAAAAAAAAAAATTTGGTTTTTTTTTAAATGCACTAAAATATGGACCTCCTCCACATTCAGGAATAGCTTTAGGTCTAGATAGAATAATGATGATTATTACAAAAAATTTAGATATAAAAAATATAATTGCATTTCCAAAAACATCTAAATCTTCATGCATTATGACAAATGCTCCTAACAAAATAGAAAAATCATTTTTAAAAGAGTTATATATTAAAACAAAAAAATAATAATATTACACTTTTAAAATTTTTATAAAATTGTTTAATATATTAATATTATTATTTTTTTTAAAAAATACTATTAAATCATTTTTTTTTATAAATTTATTTTTTAAAAGAAAAACAATAACTTTTTTTTCTATATTTTTTTTATTAATTATTTTTTTTAAATAAATAGGCATTATTCCTTTACATAAAGTAAAATAATTTAAAATATTTTTATTATGTGAAAAATAAAATATTAAATTTTTAGAAAATATTCTAGAAAAAATTAAAGATTTTTTCTTAGATTTATATATATTTACTATAGCAGAAACAGATTTTATACTATTTGAAATATATACAGCAGAAGAAGATATTATTTGATTAATACTTTTTTTTTTATTAGAATATATTTTAAATTTTTTGTTATTAAAAAATTTTTCAACTTCTATACAAATTTTGCTCATACATAAAACTGTTTCTGCTGGATATTTACCTGATGCAGTTTCAGCTGAAAGCATAACTGCATCTGTACCATCTAATATAGAATTAGATACATCCATTACTTCAGCTCTAGTTGGAAATGGATTATTTATCATAGATTCCATCATTTGTGTAGCTATTATTATTATTTTATTTAGTTTTATAGAATTTATAACAATTTTTTTCTGAGCTAATGCTATTTTAGATTCACTTATTTCTACACCTAAATCTCCTCTAGCTACCATTACAGCATCTGATGCTTTTATAATTTTGTTCATTATATAAGAATTATTCACAACTTCTGCTCTTTCTATTTTTGCAACTATTTTTATATCTCTTCCATAAGAATTAATTAAATTTCTTACAATATTTATATCTTTATATGATTTAGGAAAAGATACAGCTAAATAATCTAAATTTATTTTAGAAGAAAAAATTATATCTTTTTTATCTTTATTAGTAATTGATTTAGCTGACAAACCTCCTCCTAATTTATTTATTCCTTTATTATTTAATAAAATTCCTCCTATAATAACTTTTGTAACTATTTTTTTTATTTTTATATATTTTACTTTTAAATAAATTTTTCCATCATCTAATAATAAAATGTCTCCATTAGATAAATCCTTATATAAATTTTTATAATTTATACCAACATGATGTTCGTTTCCATATTTATTTTTTAAACGATAATCTAATATAAAAATATTATTTTTTTTTAAAAAAATTTTGTTATTTTTAAATTTAGATATTCTTATTTTTGGTCCTTGTAAATCTCCTAAAATTCCTATGTTATAATTTAATTTATTTCTAAGATAAAAAATCATCTTAATTTTTTTTAAATGATCAGTTTTATTTCCATGAGAAAAATTTAATCTAAATACATTTACTCCATTAATAATCATTTTTTCTAAAATTTTTATGTTATTTGTAGAAGGACCCATAGTAGCAATTATTTTAGTTTTTTTTAATTTGTTCAAAATATAATTCCTTCATATAAAATTAAATGGTGTTATTTAATAAATAAAACATAGAATATATAATTAAAAAATTTTAAAATATTAAAAATAAAAATATTAAATTTATTTAATAAAATATTTTAAATATTAATAAATAATTTACATAATACATTTTTTTTTAAAATATAATAAAAACAAAAATATAAAAAATATTTTTAAAAAAAATATAATAAAATAAACATAATTATATATTAATTATAATATTATTAAAATGTTTTGAAAAATTAATAAAAAGTAGGAAAAATTTTATGAACTGTAATAATTATGATTTTGTAATATTTGGAACTAAAGGCGATTTATCACAAAGAAAATTATTTCCAGCATTATATAAATTAGATAATAAAAAAATATTAGATAAAAAAACAAAAATAATAGGAGTTGGAAGAGCAAAATGGAAAAAAAACAATTTTTTAAAGTTTGTTAAAAAATCTTTAAAAAAATTTTTAATAGAAAAAATAAATAAAAATACATGGAAAATTTTTAAAAAAAGATTAATTTTTTGTAATTTAGATGTATATAATACAAAAAACTTTTATAAATTAAAAAAAAAATTAAAAAATAATAAAATTATAATTAATTATTTTGCAATACCTTCAAATTCATATGAAAAAATATGTAAAGGATTATATAAATTTAATTTAAATTTAGAAAATTCAAGAATAGTTTTAGAAAAACCAATAGGAGATTCTTTAATAACATCTAAAAAAATAAATAAAAAAATAGGAAAATATTTCAAAGAATCTCAAATATTTAGAATAGATCATTATTTAGGAAAAGATACTATAATAAATTTGTTATATTTAAGATTCACTAATTCAATATTTTATAATAATTGGAACAATAAAAGTATTGATCATGTACAAATAACTGTAGCAGAAAAAATAGGAATAGAAGGTAGAAATAAATACTTTAATAAGACTGGACAAACTAAAGATATGGTTCAAAATCATATTTTACAAATATTAAGTATAATAACTATGAAAGAACCAAAAAAAATAGATTCTAAAAATATAAGAAATGAAAAAATAAAAATATTAAAAAAACTTAATTTTATAAAAAAACATGAAATACATAAAAAAACTTCAATTGGACAATATTCTTATGGAGAAATAGATAATATAAAATTAACATCATATAATTCAGAAATTTTAGGAAAAAAAAATAGTAATACTGAAACATTTGTAGCTATAAAAATAGAAATAAAAAATAAAATGTGGAAAGGAGTTCCTTTCTATGTAAGAACTGGAAAAAGATTGCCTAAAAAATGTTCTAAAATAGTAATAGTATTTAAAAATACTACACCTAAAGTTTTTAATAAATTTTCAAATTCAATTAATAACAAATTAATTATATATTTAGAACCAAATGAAAGTATATATTTTAAATTTTTAAACAAAATCCCAAGTCTTAAAAAAAAATGTAAACTAAAAAGTTCAAAAATGTACTTTAAATATTCAAAAAATTTCGAAAAAAAAAATATTCCTGATTCTTATGAAAAACTTTTATTATCATGTATATTAGGAGATCAATCTTTATTTGTACATATAGATGAAGTAAAATATTCTTGGAAATGGATAGATAATATAATTAATATTTGGAAAAAAGTTTCTAAAAAAATTGAATTATATTCATCAGGTACATGGGGACCTAATTCATCTAAAAAAATAATTGAAAAAGATGGAAGAAAATGGATTTAAATATTTTTTATAAAAAATATTATTAAATAATTTTTTTATAAAATTAATATAATAATTGTTTTAAAATAAAAATATGAAATAAATAAAATTAAATTTTTAACTTTATTTTAAAAATAAATATTTTAATTAATTAAAATTATATAAAATATTTTTAAAATATATTTTTATATATAATTTTATTTTTTAAAAAATTTTTATATTAAAAATAAAATATATTTTTAAAAAAAATATATTTATATGATATAATTGAATATAAAATTTTAATTTTTTTAAAATATATTATAAAAATATATTATATATTTTATTTATAAATATTTTATTTATATTTAAAATATGTTATTATTTATAAAAAATTATATTTTATTTAAAATAAAAATTTATTTTTATATCGTGGTCGATAACCACGTTAGGTAAGACAAGTTACAATTCTGTTTATGTATGGCATTTTTAAATTAAAATTTTTAGAACAAAGTAGTTGAAATTACTTATCTTTTGAATCTTAAATTCATGCCTCATGCAGTAATGTTTCTAGTTTATCTATACGTTATATGTTTAGACCTATATAAATATATTCAAAGGAAAAATTACAAAAATGGCAAAAATAAAAGGTCAAGTTAAGTGGTTCAACGAATCTAAAGGTTTTGGTTTTATTACACCAGAAGATGGAAGTAAAGATGTTTTTGTACATTTTTCTTCTATACAAAGTGAAGGATTTAAGACTTTATCAGAAGGACAAAATGTAGAATTTGAAATTCAAGATGGTCAAAAAGGTCCAGCCGCTGTTAATGTATCTTCTATATAAACATGAATAAAAATAGAATATTATAAATTTTATTTTATGATTGTTTTAATTTTATATGTGCCTTTACAAAAATGTTGTAAAGGCGCTTTATATAAATTTTTTTAAATAATTATTTTATAAAAAAATATATATTTAAAATTTTTAATTATAAATTTTATAATAAGATTTATTATTTTTTATTTTACGGAGTATTTAATGGAGATAATTTTAGATCCGTCTAATTGGGCCGGTCTATTAACTTTAATTATTTTAGAAGTAACATTAGGCATAGATAATTTATTATTTATTACAATTATATCAAACAAATTACCTCCATATCAAAGAGACAAAGCTAGAATAATAGGTTTAAGTATAGCATTATGTATTAGATTAATATTACTATTTTTAGTATCTTGGATAACAACATTAAACAATACTATTATTCAAATAAAAAATTTTAATTTTTCTAGTAAAGATATAATACTTTTTTTAGGTGGATTATTTTTATTATTTAAAGCAATAACAGAACTTAATGAAAGATTAGATCATAAAAAAAATATAAAAATAGAAAATAAAATATATAATAGTTTTTGGTTTGTAATATTACAAATAGTTTTATTAGATGTAATTTTTTCTTTAGATTCTGTTATTACATCTTTAGGTGTAGTAAATAAATTATCTATGATGATATTATCAATGATAATAGCTATGATAATAATGCTATACGCAGCTAAAATAATTACAAAATTTATAAATAAACATCCAACAATAGTTTTACTATGTATAAGTTTTTTATTAATGATAGGTCTTAGTTTAATAGCAGAATCTACTGGTTTTTTTATACCAAAAGGATATTTATATACAGCTGTAGTATTTTCTACGTTAATAGAACTATTTAATCAAATAGCAAAAAGAAATTTTATAAAATATCAATCTAGTATGCCAATGAGAAAAAGATTAGCTGAAATAGTAATAAAATTAATGTCAAAAAATCATAAAAAAAAATTAATAAAAAAAGAAAAATTTAAAAAAAATAATTATATATCTAATTATAAAAGAGAAAATGAAGAATTTAAAGATGAAGAAAGATATATGATGCATGGAGTTTTAACTTTAGCATTAAGATCAATAAGAAGTATAATGACTCCAAGAGGAGAAATTTCTTGGGTAAATTCAGAACATAAAAATAGTAAAATTAGATCAAAATTGTTAAAAAGTCCACATAGTCTATTTCCAGTATGCAAAGGAGAATTAGATAAAATTATAGGAATAGTTAGAGCAAAAGAAATGTTAATAGCTTTAGAAAAAAAAATAAATATATTAAATTTTTCTTCTAAAACTAAACCTATAATAATACCAGATACTTTAGATCCAATAAATTTACTTAAAATATTAAGAAAATCAAAAGGTAACTTTGTAATAGTTACTAACGAATTCGGAGTTATACAAGGACTAATAACACCATTAGATGTTCTAGAAGCTATTGCTGGAGAATTTCCAGATGCAGATGAAACACCAGATGTAATAGAAGAAAAAAATAGCTGGTTAGTAAAAGGAAACACAGATTTACATTCTTTAGAACAATTATTAAATGTAAATAAATTAGTAGATAAAGAAAAAAAATGTGCTTCTTTAGCTGGTTTATTAATTTCGAATACAGGAAATATACCAAATATAGGTGAAACTATTAAAATAAATAATTTAGAATTTACTATTCTAAAATCAAATAGATATAAAATAAAATTAGTGAGAATAAAAAAAATAAATTTATAAAAAATTAAAATATAATAAAAAAAATAAAAAAATGAAAAAAAATATTTTGTCTTTAGATAGTTCTAATAAAAGTTGTTCTGTAGCATTATTAGTTAAAAAAAAAATAGATTATATATTTAACAAATGTAAAAATAATTATGAAGAAAAAATTTTTCCAATGATTCAAAAAATAATAAAAAGAAATAAAATAAACAAAAATAATATAAAAATAGTTGCTTATTCAAATGGACCGGGAAGCTTTTCTGGAATAAGAATATCTTCTAGTATTGCAAAAAGTTTTTTTTTAAACAAAAAAATAAAATTATTTGCTATATCTTCATTAAAAATAATTGCTGAAAATTTTTGGCAAATTTATAAAAAAAAAAAATTGATAGTATTAATTAAAAATAAAAAAAATAATTTTTTTTATGGAAATTATAATAGAAAAAAAAATGGTATATGGATAGGTAAAAATACAGAAAAAATGATAACTTTAAAAGAATTAATACAAAAAATTATTAAAAAAAAAAATGTAAATATTTCTGGTAAATTTAAAAAATTAGAAATAAAAAAAGCATTAAAAAAAATAAGATATAAAAAAAAAATATTTTTTTTTAAAATTATATTTCCAAATGCAAAATATATAATACATATAGTAAAAAAAATGTTAAAAAATAAAATTATTAGAAATGATGTATTATCTTTACCAAATTATTTAACATAAAAAAGTTTATTATTTATCTTTTTTTAAAAGATTTATATATAATTCTAATATATAAAAATTTTTATTTTTTTTTTCATTTATTTTTAAATTGTACATTTTATAATCTATTTTTAAATGTTTTTTCATAGACATAATAATATCATTTTTTAATTTTTTTAAATTGTTTACTTTAAAATTTTTTTTTTGTTTTTTGGAAATTATATAATTAAGTCTTTTTTTTGCAATATTAGCTGTATTTTTATTATTAGAATAGAAAAAATATAAAAATGACATATAATTTTATCTCCAAAATAACCATTTTAAAAAACTTTTTTCTTTTTTATATATTTTGATAGGAACTTTTTCACCTAAAAATCTTCTAACAGTATCTTCATAAGATTTACCAGAAATAGAATTTTTATCTAAAATTATTGGAATTCCTTTATTAGATGCATTTAATATAGAAGAATCTTCTGGTATTATTCCTATTATAGGTATTTTCAAAATATCTAATATATCATCTAAACTTAACATATGTCCAGAATTTACTCTTTGTTGATCATATCTAGTTAATATTAAATGTTCTAATATAGGCTTTTCTCCTGTTTCTGATCTTTTAGAAGTAGAAGAAATTATTCCTAACATTCTATCGGAATCTCTAACAGAAGAAATTTCTGGATTCGCTACTATTATAGCATCATCTGCAAAATATATAGATATAATAGCTCCATTTTCTATTCCAGCAGGAGAATCACAAATTATAAATTCAAAATTCATATTAGATAATTTATTAAAAACTTTATTAACAGAATCTTTTGTTAATACACTTTTATCTCTAGTTTGAGATGCAGGTAATATATATAAATTATCTATTCTTTTATCTTTTATAAGAGCTTGTTCTATAGATATATCATCATTTAATACATTTACAAAATCATATACTACTCTTCTTTCACAACCCATAACTAAATCCAAATTTCTTAGTCCTATATCAAAATCTATCACTACAGTTTTTTTCCCAAACTTTGCTAAACCAACAGATATAGAAGCACTTGTTGTGGTCTTTCCTACACCACCTTTTCCTGAAGTAACTACAACTATTCTGCTCATTAATATAATTCCACTATTATTAAAAATTTTTATAATTATATTTTTTTTACATATAAACTATTATCTTTTAAAAAAAAATAAGAAGATTTACCAATAAATTCTTTTGGAATTTTATCATATAACCAATAATTATTATAAATAGATATAAGTTCTGGATAACAAAATCTGCAAAAAATTTTAGCAGATAAATCTCCTAAAGAACCAGCTATTGCTCTTCCTTTTAGAGATCCATATATATGAATATTTTTACCTGAAATTATTTCTGCACCATAACTAACATTATTAATTATTATCAAATCAGAATTTTTTGAATAAATTTTTTGACCTGATCTTATAGGATAATTTATAGTAATTGAACTATTTTTTTTATTATGTATATTATTTATATTCTTATTACTTTTTTTTTTAACATTAGGTAAAAAATTTTCTTTTCCAATATTTAAATACGGTATTCCTGAATCAATTATATAATTTTTCAAATCAATATTTATACAACTAGAAAAACCTATTATTTTAAATTTAAAATATAATATTAATTTTTTTGTTAATATCCAATCTGATATTTTCATATAAAACATAATATTTATTATTATAGGAGTTTTTTTTAAAATATTAGGAAATTCTATAATTTTTTTTTTAAAATATTTTTTAAAATTTTTTAAATTATATTTATATAAATTTAAAACTAATAAAGTAAAATTCTTTCCATAAAATTCTAAATCATATTTGTTCATATAAATTTTTCATATTAAAAAAAATAAAAGTATAAAATTTAAAATTACATAAAAATTTTGTATATAAAAATATATATTACCCAGAGCGGGAATCGAACCCGCAAAGCTAAAAAAGCCGAGGGATTTTAAGTCCCTTGTGTTTACCTATTTCACCATCCGGGCAAATTATAAAAATATACAAAAAAAATAATTTTTATAGGCGTATCCCGGAATCGAACCGAGTTTTTCGGATTTGCAATCCGACACATGACCAATCTGTCAATACGCCAAATTAAAAATATAATTTTATAAAAAATAATTTATTTAAATAATATCATAAAAGAAAAATAAATCAAATTAATATTTTTAACTATCCATTTTACATTTTTTATAATAAAATATATAATTATATATTATTTATAAAATTTTTTATTTTTAATAAAAATGGAGGAATGGCCGAGTGGTTTAAGGCAGCGGTCTTGAAAACCGCCGATGAGAAAAAATCTCATCCGAGAGTTCGAATCTCTCTTCCTCCTAAAAAAACTATTATTATAATATTTTTAATCATATTTAATTTTTTTTATTACTTTATAAAATTCAGAAAAATTAAATCCAAAAATAAATAAAGAAAAAAAATAAGAAAAAAATGAAATTAATAAAAATAAAAATAAATATGAAAATCTAATTATTATATTAGAATGTAAATAAACATAAAAAAAAATATTTTTTATAAAATACATAGTTAATATCATAAATAATATAGAAAAAGTTATAATAAACAAAAATTTATACCAATTTTTTTTAAATAAAAATATATTTTTTTTATTTAAATAATAAAATAAAAATAATACATTTACCCAAGATCCTATACTAAAGGACAAAGCTAATCCTACATGTTGAAATTTACTGACTAAAAATATATTCATAATTTGTGAAGCAATTATACTAAATATTGATATTTTCATAGGAGTTGAAGCATCTTGTCTAGCATAAAATGCTGAAACTAAAATTTTAGTTAATACCATTGAAACAAGACCTAAAGAATAAGCAATTAAAGTTTTTTGTGTCATTAATGTATCTAAAGAACTAAAATTTCCATATTGAAATAAAGTGAATATTATATATTTAGAAAAAAATGCAACAAATAAAGCGCTAGGAACAGATATTATTATGCTTAGTTTAATTCCCCAATCAAACAAATCAAAAAATTTATTTTTAAGATTTTTGTAAAAAAAATTAGATAAATAAGGTAACAATATTGTAGATAAAGAAGTTCCTAATATTCCAGCTGGAAATTCTATTATTCTATCAGCATAATATATCCAAGAAACTGAACCAGAAATTATTAATGAAGATATTATAGTATTACATAGAAGTGAAATTTGATTAGCTGAAACTCCTAACATTGCTGGAAACATTTTTCTTAAAAATAAAAATATTGGTTTATTTTTAAAATTAAAAGAAGGTAAAATTAATCTATTTATTCTATATAAATTAAAAATTTGTAAAATTATTTGTATAAATCCTCCAAATAATACACTATATCCTAAAGATAATATACTAGGAAAAAAATATTTAGAAAAAAAAATAGAAAATATTATCATACTAATGTTTAAAAACATTGGCATAAAGGAAGAAGATAAAAAATGATTCCATGCATTTAAAACACATGCAGATAAAGAAACCAAACAAATAAAAAAAATATATGGAAAAATTATTTTTAATAAAAAAACTGTTATATCATATTTATTAGAATCTTTTAAAAATCCTGGAGCTATTAACAAAACAATTTTAGAAGAAAAAAATACTCCTAAAAAAATTAATACTATCAATATTAAAATTATTAATCCAAATATATTAGAAATAAATTTATTAACTATTTTATCATTTTCTTTTTTTTTTAATTTTATTAAAATTGGTAAAAAAACTTGAGAAAATGCTCCTTCAGATAATATTTTTCTAAAAAAATTAGGTATTTTAAAAGCTATAAAAAAAGCATCTGTATACATTGATACACCAAAACATCTAGCAATATAAATATCTCTTATAAAACCAACAAACCTAGAAAAAAAACTAATTAAACTTATTGACAATATAGATCTTAAAAATGCCATAATTTTTACTACCTTTAATTACTAATTTAAAAATAAAAAATAAAGTTTATTATAATTTTTTTTTTAAAATATATTTTAAATTTTAAAAATTTTAATAAATATATAAAAAATAATAAAACAATAGATTTTATAAACATAATCTTATATTATTTTATACTAAAATATTTTAATTATTTTTTGTTTTTAATTTAAAAATACTTCAATATAACATATTAAAATTTTTCAAATTATATAAAATAAAATATTTTATAAATTTTATAAAATATTTAAATAAAAAACATTTTTTTTATAAAATATATTAATATATATGTACATATATATATAAATATATAATATTATAATAAATAAAATATTTTTTTTTAAAATATAAAAAAAATATTAAAAAAATTATTTTAAAATAATGAGTAAAAAAAAATGATAAAAATTATAAATGATTTTTTTGAGTTAAATAAAATGCTTTTAAATCTAAGAGCTCTTAAAGAAGAATCTATTGCATCAAATATTGCAAATTGTAAAACTCCAAATTATAATAAAAGAAATATTCAATTTGAAGAAATAGTAAAAAAAATTGATTCTATAAAAAAGAAAAGAGAACTTTATGCAACTTGTAGTAGACACATTACAAAAAGCTCTAAAACTATTAGTTTAAAAGATTATATGAAGATTTTAGAAAAAAGAAAAAGTTTTAAAAAAATTAACAAAATAGATTTAAATAGAGAAAAAATGAAATTTTTAAAAAATAGTTTAAGTTACCAATTAGAAATATCAGCAATAAGTAAAAAAATAAGAAATATATATTTAGCAATTCAAGGATAATAAAAATGTCTTTAACTAATATATTAGATATATGTTCATCAGCTATGAATGTAGAAGAAAAAAAAATTGAAATACATACTAATAATATTGCTAATTCAGAAAGTATTGAAAGTAAAAATGGAAAATTTTATCCATACAAAGCAAAAATGGCAATATTAGAAAATTATAAAAAAGATATATATAGCCCAGAAATAGTAAGAATAAAAAAAATAGTTAATACAAAAGATCCATACAAAAAAATTTATAATCCAAATCATCCTCTTTCTGATTCTAAAGGATATTTGAAATTATCTAATGTAAACTATTTAAATGAAACAGTTAATTATTTAAATGCTTCTAAAAGATATCAAGCGAATTTAGAAATAGTACAAACAATAAAATATATAATTTTAAAAACTATTGACATATCTAAATAATTAAATATTTTTAAAATATATAATATTTTGTTATTATTTTAATAATGAAATTATAATACTAATTTAAATTAATTGAGGAAATATATGTTAATTACTAACTCAATAGATAACGAAAAATATAAACAAAATGAAAAAAGAATAGAATATTACAAAAATCAAACAAAAAATCTTTATGATAAAAGTTGTGAAACAAATCAAACAATAGATGATAAAGATATTAAAAAAAATATTATATATGTAAGAAGAGGTAAAAAATTATTGTCTGAAATATTTGACAGTGATTTTAATAGAAAACAAGCTATATATTATGGTTTATTTAGACTTATAGATAAAGAAGGAAATGTATCTTTAAGTTCTAAAAGAGATTTTTCAATGAATAATGAATTAAAAATAGTAAATAGTGATGGAAAATATTTAACAGGAAATTTATTTGACAAAAATAATGTACCTAATAAAGTATCAAAACCTGAAATATTGGATTTTTCAAAAAAATTCTTACCAATAATAAATAAAACTAATGAAATAATTATAGAAGCAAATTTAAATACAGAAGAAGAAGTAAAAGAAGAAATTAAATTTAATCCATTAGATCCATTTACTTATACAAGAAAAAGAAGTGTTAAAGTATATGATAAATTAGGTCATCATAACGATTTAGACATATATTTTTTAAAAAATGCAGTAAATTCTTGGAGAATAATATCTATAAATAGAAAAAATAATGAAAGATATGATCAAAATTATATATTTTATAACAGAGCAAACAATAAAATACATATAATGGGATCTGGAATAATTGTAAAATCTGATTTTGATCCTACTTCAAAAAACAAAATATTATTTAAATGTAATGATATGACAACAAATAAAAATATTCCTACATGTTTCAAAAAACTTAAAGCAGATGGTGCTCCTTTAAAAAATTTAAGTCATTATGATATATGTCCTAATGGAAATATTATAGGAGTATTTTCAGATGATACAAGAGGTAAATTAGGAACTGCTGAAATGGTAAAATTTCCAGAAGATGTAAAAAAATGTTTAACAGAAATATCAATTAGTAATACAAATAAAAGTTTAATAAATTTTTTAAAAGAAACAGAATTTAATAAAAAAATTAAAAAATAAGAATTAATATTTTAAAAATTAAAAAATAAAAAATATTAAAAATAAAACAGAGAAACAAAAAAAAATTAATATGGAAAATAAAATTTGTTCTTATATAAATTTAGCAAATAGAATATTAGAAAAACAAGAAATTATAAACAATAATTTATCAAATTTGTCTACTATAGGTTTTAAAGCAAAATTTAATTATTTTTTAAAAGTTTATAATGAGAAAAACAAAAATATAAAAAATAAAACAATTAATTATTATGATAATTCAATTGGACAATTAAACCATACTAATCAACCATTAGATTCATATTTAATTAACAAAAATGGTTGGTTTTTAGTAAAAGATAAAAATTCAAAAATATATTTAACTAGAAATGGAAATATAAAAATTAATAAAAAAAATGCTTTAAGTATAAATAACAATTTTTTAATTGGTATAAATAATGAACCTATATATATACCTAAAAATTTTTTTCCAAAAATAAAAAATGATGGAACAATTATTATAAGTTATAAAAAAAATTTTATAAATAAGGACAAAATAATAGGAAAAATAAAGTTTAAAGAAATAAATATAAATAAATTAAAAGAATATAATAATGGTTTATTTAAAATTAAAAAAAAATGTTATAAAAAATATTTAAAAAATAAAAATCTAGAAATAAGAACTGGAATTTTAGAAGGAAGCAATGTAAATCCTATATCTAATATTATAGAAAATACATCTAATGCTAGAACATTTGAAATTATAATGAAAATTATATCTACTAAAAATGAAAATGAAAAAAAAATAAATCAAATATTAAATATAAATAATTAAAAAACAGGAAATATAATTATGATGCCATCTATGTGGATTTCAAAAACAGGATTAGATGTACAACAAAATAATATGAATATAATTTCCAATAATTTAGCAAATGTAAATACAATTGGATTTAAAAAATCAGTAGCAATATTCGAAGATTTAATATATAAAAACAATAATTATGTAAATGAAGAACATAATGATAACAATAGTTCAAATAGCTGTTTTGATGCTGGAGCTGGAGCTAGAACAAAAGAGATACAAAAAAATTTTAGTCAAGGAAATTTGTTAAAAACAGATTCTAATAAAGACATTGCTATAAATGGAGACGGATTTTTTCAAATACAAATGCCTGATGGCAGTTTAGCATATACTAGAAATGGATCATTTTCAATAAACAATAATAGACAAATTGTGAATAAAAATGGATTATTATTACAACCTAATATAACATTACCTGAAAATTTTAATAATATTTATATAAATAAAAATGGAATAGTTAGCATTATTTTAAAAGATAAAAAAGAAAAAATACAAATAGGGCAAATAAATATATCAACATTTAGAAATAACTCTGGTTTAGAAAGTATAGGAGATAACTTATATAAAGAAACTTCTATGTCTGGAGAACCATTAGAAAATATACCTGGAACATATGATACAGGTGAATTAGAACAAGGATATTTAGAAAGTTCAAATGTAAACATAGCTGAAGAACTTATAAATATGATACAAACTCAAAGAGCATATGAAATAAATAGTAAAGCAATAAATGCATCAGATAAAATGTTACAAAGAATATGTGAAATATAAAAAAAATGCATTATAAATTTAATAAAATAACTTTAAAAACTAATAAAACAAAATAAGATTTTAAGTAAAAAAAATGAAAAATACTAAATTTTTAATTCCTATTTTAATATATATATTATTTAAAACATACTCTTTAAATAATTCTAATGAAAATAATATATTAGAAAAAAGAAATAGTGCATATAAAAATATTAAAGATGATACTTATGGATCAATATTTGAAGAGAATAATATAACAGAAAAAAAAAATAGCTCTTTATTTGAACAAGAAAAAAAATATAAAGTAGGAGACTTAATATCAATTTTAATACAAGAAAATACTATAGCAACTAATAGAACGGCTGAAAATACTAAAAGATATGCTAGTAGTTTATTAGGAAATAAAGAAAAAAAATATGAAAACAATAGATTAACCATGATATTAAAAAATTTTTTTAGATTAAATCAAAAATCTGAAAATAACTTGTTTGGTTCAGGACAAAACATTTCAGAAAATTTTTTATCTGGAATAATTACAGTTACTGTAAAACAAATTTTACCTAATGAAAATTTATTAGTATCAGGTACTAAAAACATAGTTATAAATAGAGGAAATGAAACAATAAAATTTTCAGGAATAATAAACCCTGATAATATAAAAAAAAATAATAAAATAATTTCTACAAGAGTAGCAGATATAAAAGTAGAATACTTTAGAAATGATTATATAAAAGACATAGAAAAAATGGGTTGGTGGCAAAGATTTATTTTACATGTCATACCAATATAAAAATTTATATTATTTTAATATTATATAATATTATATTAAATATAATAAAAAATTATTTTGTATAAAAATATTTTTATATACATATAAAAAACATAAATGAAAAAAATATTAATTTTTAGTAAAATACTTATATCATTATTATTTTTATTTAATAGTACATTTTCTTTTGCAGAAAAAATTAAAGATTTAACTAATATAAATGGTATAAGAGATAATCAATTAATAGGATATGGACTTGTAGTAGGTTTAGATGGAACTGGAGATTCAATTTCACAAGCTCCTTTTACTCTATATGCTTTAAAAAACATATTATATAAATTAGGAACAACTATAAAAAAAAATAATAATATGCAATTAAAAAATATAGCCTCAGTAATGGTGACTACGGAATTACCATTATTTTCTGAAATAGGAGAAAAGATAGATGTAAGAGTTTCATCTATAGGAAATTGTAAAAGTTTAGAAGGAGGAACCTTAATATTAACGCCATTAAAAGGAATAGATAATAAAATTTATGCAATAGCTCAAGGTAAAGTAATAATAGACAAAAAAGATGAAAAAAAAAATAAAAATTTTAATTTAAATTTAAATACACCTAAAAATTCTGGAAAAATATTAAATGGAGGTAATATTGAAAAAATAGTAGAAAATAATTTTTATAATAAAAAAGTAATAAATTTACAACTAAAATATGAAAATTTTATATTAGCAAAAAAAATTAGTGATGAAATAAATAAATATTATCCAAATACGGCAATGCCTATAAATTCTAAAAAAATAACTATATTAAATGATAAAAAAACAAATTATAATATAGTAGAAATTATATCTAATATACAAAATATAAATGTAAAAGTTCCAACAGAACCAAAAATCTTTATAAATAAAAATAATGGATTAATAATAACAAACAGCAAAATAAAAGTAGAACCATGTAATATAAATTACAAAAATTTATATATAAATTTACAAGAAAACATTAAAAAAACTACTAAACAAATTAAAGAAAATCAAATAATAATAAATAGCGGTGTTTTATTAGAAGATATATTACCAATGTTAAAAACTTTTAAAATAGAAACAAATGAAATTATAGAAATATTAAAAATATTAAAGTCATCAAAATGTTTATCAGCTAAAATAGAAATACTAAAATGAAAATATTAGACAATCAAAATAATATAATAAAATTTAATAATATATATAAAGAACAAAAAAAAAATTCTAATATTGTAAAAGAAAAAATAGAAGAAATATTTATAAAAATACTTTTAAAAAATATTAGATTAACAATTCCTAAAAATGAATTGTTTAATGAAAAAAAAAATGAAGTTTATAATGAAATATATGATCAAAAAATATCTGAAATTATTAGTAAAAGAGGATTAAATATAATAAATAATAAAAATAATTAAAAAATATGTTTATTTAAAAACAGCAGGAGAAAATATATAATTAAAAATATAAACACTCCTGCAAAAAACATAAAATTTATAAAAAAAATAATTTTATTTTTAATTAAAAATAAAAAATGTAATTTTTTTTTAATATATTATCATAGTATTATTAGTATTATATTTTTTTATAATTTTTTTTAATATATTTTTTTTTTTTTTATTTTTACATAAACCAAAAATAAAAAAATTTGGATATTTTATTTTTTTACTAAAAAATATTATAATCTTTTTATTTTTTTCTATTTTTTTTATATTATTAATATAATTTATTTTATTATTTTTAAAACATATATTAGTTTTTTCTGGAACAATTATATTAACTTCATAAACATTATCTTTATAAATTTCTTCTTCTACTAATCTAAATATTGATAATAAAAAAGATTCTTTATCTACTAATAAACCATCACCATTACATTTATTGCATAAATAATAATTATATATTTGCAATACAGAACTTAATCTTTGTCTAGACATTTCTAATAATCCAAATTTAGATATATCACCTATTTCAATTTTAGCTTTATCCATTTTAATTAATTTTTTCAATCTATTTTTTAAAATTTTTTTATTATTTAAAAATTCCATATCTATTAAATCTATTACTATTAAACCTCCTAGATTTCTAATTTTTATTTGATAAAATATTTCTTCTATAGCTTCCATATTAGTATTAAAAGCTGTATCTTCTATACTATTGTATTTTTTAGATCTAAAAGAATTAATATCAATTGCAGTTAATGCTTCAGTACTATCTATAGTAATATATCCACCAGATCTTAACATTATTTTTCTTTTAAACAAATTATTAATTTTAGATTCTATTTTATAAAAACTAAACAATGGAATATTTTTATTATATATTTTTATATTTTTTAAAAAAGAAATATTACTTATATAAAAAAAATATCTATAAATTTTTTTTAATATTTTTGGATTATCTATAATTATTTCGTCTGTATCTTTATGCAAACAATCTTTAAAAGTCTTTATTACTATATCATTTTCTTTATAAACTAAACCTGGAGATTTTATGCTTTTATAGTTTTTTTTTATTTTATTCCATAATTTTATTTTTATATCTATTTCTTTTTGAAGTGATTCTATTGAAACTTTTAAACCTTCTGTTCTAATTATAAAACCCATATTATTAGGAACTTTAATAAAAGAAATAAAATTTTTTATTCTATTTCTACAATCTCCTGTTATTTTTTTAGATATTCCTTCTTTATTTATACTATTAGGCATTAAAACAGAATATATTCCAGGTAAGCTTATATATGTAGTTAAAAATGCTCCTTTATTTTTAGTTTCTTCTTTAATAACTTGTACTAATATATCTAAATTTAATTGAAAAAAGTTATTTTTATCTTTATAATTTATATAATTATAAATATTATAATATAAATCAAAATTATATATTTCTTTTATAGGAAGAAATCCATTTTTTTTTACACCATAATTTATAAAAAAAGCATCTAAACTTTTTTCAAATTTTACTATTTTTCCTTTATATATATTATGCTTATTTTTTTTATTTATATTGTTTTCTATATTTAAATGACATAATTTGTCATTATCTAATATTGCTATTCTCGTTTCTTCTTTTTCAACAGAATTTATTAACATTATTTTCATGAAATTATATTTTATACCTATAAAATAATAAAAAAATATATTAACACAATATTAACACTATCAAAAATTTTTAAACAAAAATAAAATTTTATATACATATAAAAATATATAAAATTAAATATATAATAAAAATATTTAATTATTTTAAAAAAAAATGAAAAATAAATATACAAATGTAAAAAAAATATTAATAAAAGAAAATTCAATAGGACAAAGAGTAGATAATTTTATTAAAAAAAAATTTAAAAAAATTTCTAAAAATGCAATATATACAATGATAAGAAAAGGAAGAATAAGAATAAATAAAAAAAGAATAAAAGCAAAAAATAAATTAAAAAAAAATGATATAATAAGAATTCCTCCAATATATAAAACATATAAAAATAAAAAAAAAAAAATATGTATAAAATATTATAAAAAACTTATAAAAAAAAGAATTTTATATGAAGATAAATATTTAATAATAATAAATAAACCTAAAAAACTTGCTGTACATGGAGGAAGTGGAATAAATTTTGGAATAATAGAAATAATAAGATTTATATATCCTACAGAAAAAAATTTAGAATTAGTTCATAGATTAGATAAAGAAACTTCAGGAATACTTATAATATCAAAAAAAAAATTTGCATTAAAATCATTACATGAACAAATTAAAAATAGAACTACAAAAAAAACATATATAGCAGCTGTACATGGAACTTGGCCAAAAGAAAGAAAAGTAGTAAAACTTCCTTTATTAAAAACTAAAAATATATTTGGAAAAAGATTAGTAATAGTTAAAAAAAATGGAAAAATGTCAGAAACAAAATTTAAAATAAAAAAAAAATATGAAAATATTACAATATTAAAAATAAGACCAATAACAGGAAGAACACATCAAATAAGAGTGCATACATCAAAAATTGGATATCCAATAGTAAACGATAATAGATATGGAAATAGAAATTTAGATAAAAAAGTTAACATAAATAATAAAAACTTGTGTTTACATGCATGTAAATTTTCTTTTATACACCCTAAAACAAATAAAAAAATTAATATAATATCTAATGAAAAAATAATTTTTTAAAATATTAATAAAAATTATTTAATAAAATTAAGGAAAAAAATGGCTGTACAAAAAAGTAAACATTCTAGATCTAAAAGAGATATGAGAAGATCTCAAGACAAATGTAAAATAATTCAAATATCTATAGATAAAAGTTCTAAAGAAAAACATATAAGACATCATATTACAAAAAAAAACTTTTATAAAGGCAAGAAAATTTTTTAAAAAATATAATAAATTCTATATGAAAATTGTTTTATCATATAGAATTTATTTAAAAATATATATTTTTAATAATAAAATATGGAAATAAAAAAAAATGAATTTTTCAATAATTTTTCCAGGTCAAAGTAAATATAATAAAAATAAATTAATTAAATTATATAAATATGACAATTCAATAAAAAATACGTTTGAAGAAGCTTCAGAAATAATAAAATATAATATTTGGAAAAATATTTATAAAAATTCTATAGAAAAAATAAAAAATAGATATTTTCAACCAATAATAATAACAATATCAATTGCAATATATAAATTGTTTATAAAACACATAGATGCAAAACCTAAAATAATTGCTGGTCATAGTTTAGGAGAATATTCATCATTAATATGCTCAAATTCTATAAATTTTAAAACTTGTTTATTATTGGTAAAAAAAAGAGGAAAACTAATGGAAAAAATATCTAAAAAAAAATTTAATACAAATTTAATATTTGGTTTAACAGAAAAAAAAGTATTAAAAATTTGTAAAAAATGTTCAAATAACAATATAGTAGAAATATCCAGTGTAAATTCAAAAAAAATAATTACTATTACAGGAGATTCAAAAGCAGTAAAATTAGCTGTAAAATTATGTAAAAAAAAAAAATCTAAAAAAATTTTATCTTTACCAATATATGTACCTATACACTGTAAAATACTAAAATCTATAAAAGATAAATATTTTAATTTAATAAAAAAAATAAATTTTAAAAATCCAATTTACAATATAATAAATAATGTAGACGCAAAAAATATATATAAAAAAAATAATATAAAGAAATATTTATGTAAACAATTATATAAAAAAGTTAAGTGGAAAGAATGTATTGACTATATTATAAAAAAAAATGTAAAATTATTTATAGAAATTAGTACTAATAAAATTTTTATAAAAAAAAATAATAATTTTATAAAAACAATAACTATAAATAGTAAAAAAAATATTTTATATGCAAAAAAAATAATACAAATATGAAAAAAAAAGTAGCTATAATAACTGGTGCAAATTCAGGAATAGGAAAAGAAATATCTAAAAAATTATCTAAAAAAGGAATAATAGTAATAGGAACTACATCATCTAAAAATGGACTAATAAATATGAAAAAATTTATTAAAAATAAAAAACAACGATTTTTAATAAATTTTAAAAAACCTAAAAATATTAAAAAAATAATATCAAAAATTTATAATAGATTTGGATCTATAGATATATTAATAAATAATACAGGATCAAAAAAAGATAAAATTATATTAAATATGACAAAAAAAAATTGGTCAGACATAATTAAAATTAATTTAACATCTACATTTTTAATGTCTAAAAATATAATAAAATATATGATCAAAAATAAATATGGAAGAATAGTTCATATTAGCTCTATAATAGGAAATATTGGAAATATAGGTCAATCAAATTATTCTGCATCAAAATATGGAATTATAGGATTTAATAAATCATTAGCTTTAGAAGTAGCAAAATATGGAATTACTTCTAATGTTATATCTCCAGGTTTTATAAAAACTAAAATGACAAAAAAAATAAAAAAAGAAAAAAAAAATATATATATTAAAAAAATACCAGTAAAAAGATTTGGAACAGTAAAAGATGTAGAAAATGTAATAACATTTCTTATATCAAAAAAATCTTCTTATATAACAGGTCAAACAATACATGTAAATGGCGGAATGTACATGGAATGAAAATATTAAGGAAAAAAATGAAAAAAATTAAAAATATTATAAAAAATATTATATCTAAACAATTTAAAATAAATATAAAAAAAATAAAAAATAATTTTTCTTTAGAAAAAAATTATGATATAGATTCTTTAGAAAAAATAGAATTTATAATGAGATTAGAAGAAAAATTTGATATAAAAATAAAAGATAAAGAAATAGAAAAATTACAAACTATAACAGATATTGAAAAATATATAATAAAAAAAAATAAAATTAAAAAAAAATTATTATAAATATAAAAAACAAATTTATATTATTAAAAAAAATAAATAATATAAAAATAAAAATATTAAAATGTTTAAAAAAATGTTAAAAAATGTCTTAAAAAAAATAAAATTTATAATAAAAATATCAAAAATTTATATAAATTATAAAAATATAAATTAAAAATAAAAATTTTTATAATAAAATAAAAATATTACTATTTTTTATTAAACAGTAATAGAATTATTTATAAAAAAATATTTTTATATTTAAAAAAAATATATTTTTTTAATAATTTTTTTATATAAACAAAATTTATAAAACAAAATATTAAAAAAAGTATATAAAATATTTTATATAAAAAAATAACCATATTTGAATATATATTTTTATATATTATATATAATAATTAATATAATAAAAAATAAAAAAATATATATAATAAAAAAATATATAATTTTTTTAAAAGTTATTAAAATTATATTTAATAAACATAAAAATATATAAAAAATAATTATAAATTCTTCTTTATAAAAAAAATATAAAAAATTTAAAAAAAAATTATATTTTGGTTAAAAAAATGAAAAATAAATTATATCCATGGTTATTAAAATATTATAAAAAAATAATAAAAATGTTGAAAAAAAGACAACACCATTCTATATTGATAAATTCTGATAAAAATTTAGGAATTAATAAACTTGTTCTAAATATAAAAAAATGGATATTTTGTGAAAATATAAAAAAAGAATTTTTTTGTAATAAATGTATTAAATGTAATTTAATAGAAAAAAAAAAATTTTTTGATATATATTATCTAAAATTATTCAAAAAAATTAAAATAAATAATTTAAGAGAAATAATAAAAAAAATATTACTTACACCTCAATATAGTAATAAAAAAGTAATATATATAGAACATTCAGAATTATTGACAGAACTAGAAAGTAATACATTACTAAAAATAATTGAAGAACCTCCAAAAAATACAATATTTTTTTTGCAAACAAATAAAATAAAAAATATAATATCTACTTTAAAAAGTAGACTATATATAATAAATATATTTAATGAAAAAAAAAAAAAAAATATAAAATGGCTATTAAAAAATACAAATTTTAACTATAAAAAATGTAAACAAGCAATAGAAATTAGTAACAATATTCCATTACTTGCAAAAAAAATATTATTAGGAAATTCATGGAAAATAAGAAAATATTTTTATAAATGTTTACTTAAAAAAATAAAAAAAAAAAAATTAATAGATCTTTTAAATATAATAAAAAAAGAATTTATAATTTTTTTTTTAAATTTAATATATACAATATTTTTAGATTCAATAAAATATAAAAAAAAAATGTTTAATTTTATAATCAACATAGATCAAAAAAAATTAATTATTTTTATATCAAAAAAATTTAAAAAAAAAATAATATATAAAAGTATAAATTCATGGATGCAATTTGAAAAAAATATATTAAATATAAATAGAATAAATTATGAATTAGTTTTGTTAGAACAAATTTTTAAATGGGAAAAAATATTAAAAAATAATGTTAACAATATACTACTACCATAAGTGTAAAAAAAAATGATATTAATAGATTCTCACTGTCATTTAGACAAAATAAATTATAAAAAAATAAAAAAAAATATATATCAAATATTAAAAGAAGCAAAAAAAAAAAATATAAAATATATTTTAAATGTTTCTACTTCAATAAATAATTTTGATAAAATGAAAATATTATTAAAAAATAAAAAAAATATATTTTATGCATGTGGAATACATCCATTTTATTATAAAAAAAATATAATAATTGAAGAAATTAAAAAAAGATTAAAAGAAAAAAAAGTAATTGCAGTAGGAGAAATAGGATTAGATTATTCTAAACAAAACAAAATAAACAAAGAAAGACAAAAAAAAATGTTTTTAGATCAAATAAAAATAAGTAAAGAATTTAAAAAACCTATAATAGTTCATACTAGAAATTCTATAAAAGATACAATAAAAATTTTAGAAATTTCAGAAATTAGTAATTATGGAGGAATAATACATTCTTTTAATCAAACAAATTTAAAAAATTTAAAAAAAATAATAGACCTTAATTTTTATATATCAATATCAGGTATTATAACATTTAAAAATGCATCAGAATTAAGAAATATTATAAAATATATACCATTAAACAAACTTTTAATAGAAACAGATTCTCCATATCTTTCCCCAGAACCCTATAGAGGAAAAGAAAACAGACCATCAAATTTATATTATATAGCAAAATGTGTAGCAAAATTAAAAAAAATAAAATTAGATGAAATTTCAGAAATAATGAAAGAAAATTTTAAAAAATTATTTAATTTAAAAAAAAAATCAATAACATAAAACAAAAATATAATATAATAATTTTATAAAATACAAAAAAATAGAGATTAAATATGTTTAAAAACATTTTTTCTAATTTACAAAAAATAGGAAAATCTTTGATGTTACCTGTTTCTGTTCTTCCAATAGCAGGCATATTATTAGGTATAGGATCAGCTAATTTTTCTATTATTCCTAATTTAATTTCAAATATAATGATTGAATCTGGAAGCTCTATATTCAAAAATATGCCTCTAATTTTTGCTATAGGAATATCATTAGGTTTTACTAAAAATGATGGTGTAGCAGCATTAGCATCTGTTATTTCATATGAAATAATGTCTAAAACATTTTCTGTAACATTACCTATTTTTACAAATCTTAACGATATATTAGAAAAACAAACTAATTTAATTGATACAGGAATTTTAGGTGGAATTTTATCAGGTGCAATGTCAGCATACTTATTTAATGTATTTTATAAAATAAACCTTCCAGAATATTTAGGATTTTTTACAGGAAAAAGATTCGTACCAATAATATCAGGATTATTTTCAATAATTTTAGGAATTTTATTATCATTAATATGGCCTCCTATAGGCAAAACAATACAAAAATTTTCTGAATGGGCTGCATATCAAAATCCAATATTAGCATTTTTTATTTATGGATCTATAGAAAGAGCATTAATACCATTAGGACTTCATCATATATGGAATGTACCATTTCAAATGCAAGTAGGAGAATATGTAAATAGTTCAGGAAAAATATTTCATGGAGATATTGCAAGATATATGGCTGGTGACATTACAGCTGGTAAATTATCTGGAGGATTTTTATTTAAAATGTATGGATTGCCTGGAGCTGCTATAGCAATATGGAAATGTGCTAAAAAAATAAATAAAAAAAAAATAGGTGGTTTAATGACATCAGCTATTTTAACTTCATTTATAACAGGTATTACAGAACCAATTGAATTTACATTTATGATATCAGCACCGATTTTATATGTAGTTCATTCTATATTATCAGGATTAGCATTTGCAATATGTATTTTGTTAAACATGAGAGCAGGAGCAAGTTTTTCTCATGGAATTATAGATTTTATGATATTAAGCGGAAATAGTAATAATATTTTATTATTTCCTATAATAGGAATATTATATGGTTTTATATATTATATAATATTTGTAACATTAATAAAATTTTTTAAATTAAATACTCCTGGAAGAGAAAAAATATATAAAACTTTCAAAAAAAATAAAAATATTATTCCAGAATTAATTAAAGCTTTAGGAGGAAAAGAAAATATATCTAATTTAGATGCATGTATAACAAGACTTAGAATAACAGTTTTTAATTCATCTAAAGTTGACAAAAATAAAATAAATGATCTGGGAGCATCTGCTGTAATAATTTCTGGATGTGGAGTTCAAGCAATTTTTGGTACTAAATCAGATAATATAAAAAACAATATTGAAGAATATTTAAAAAAAAATTAAACAATATCAAATAATAGTGGGTTTTATAACCCACAATATAAAAAATCTAATAAATTAAAAAAGGAAATTAATATGAATTGTAAAAATATTTTTATGAAAATAATAAAAAAAAAAATAAAATCAAAAATAATATATCAAAATAAAAAAGTTACAGCTTTTGAAGATATAGAACCTAAATCTCCAATACATATACTAATAGTTCCTAACAAAATAATCAAATCTACAAACAAAATAAATAAAAAAAATAAACATATAATAGGAACTATGACGTATGTAGCAATAAAAATAGCAAAAAAACTTAATTTTTATAAAGATGGATATAGAATTGTAATAAATTGTAATAAACATGGAGGACAAACAATACCACATCTACATATGCATTTATTAGGAGGAAAAATATTAGGAAATTTTTGTTAATAAAAAATATTAAAAATTAAAGTATTAAATTTTAATAATTAAATTTATTAAGAGTTTTTGGAAAAGGAGATGCATCTCTAATATTTTCTAATCCTATTATATAACATAATAATCTTTCAAATCCTATTCCAAATCCTGAATGAAAAGAAGTTCCATATTTTCTTAAATCTCTATACCACCAATATTTTTCTTTACTTAAATTAAATTCATTAAATTTATTATCTAATATTTCTAATCTTTCTTCTCTTTGAGAACCTCCTACAACTTCACCTATATTAGGAAGAAATATATCCATAGAAGCAACAGTAACATTATCAGAATTATTTCTCATATAAAATGCTTTTAATTGTTTAGGAAAATTTTTTATTATTACAGGTTTACAAAAATATTTATTTACAATATATTTTTCTTTATCTAAAGATATATCTTCTCCAAAAGATATTTTTTTTCCTAATTTATTTAATAAAATAATGATATCTTTATATTCTAATTCTATAAAATTTAGTTCTATCAAATTATTTAAATTAATTATTATATTTTTATTAAAATTTTTTTCTAAAAATTCTATATCATAAAGACAATCTTTTAATATATATTCAGAAACATATTTTAAAATATTTTTAGACAATAATATTATCTTTTTTAAATCAAAAAAAGATACTTCTACTTCTAGCATCCAAAATTCAGATAAATGTCTTTTAGTATTAGAATCTTCTGATCTAAATACTGGACCAAATGTATATACTTTAGACAAAGCAGATGCATAAGTTTCTAAAGTTAATTGACCTGATACAGTTAAAAAAGAATCTTTAAAAAATTTTTTTTTTTCATTCAACAATTTGCTTTTTTGAAAAAAATTATATGGACTTACATTAAACATAGATCCTGATCCTTCAGTATTTATTCTAGTAATAATAGGAGTTGGAACCCATATAAAATTTTCTTTTTTAAAAAAATTATTTATACCATTTAATAAACTATTTCTAATTCTTGAAACAGAACTAAAAAATTTAGTTCTAGGTCTTAAATGAGCAAATTTTCTTAAATATTCAAAAGTATGTTTTTTTAAAGAAATAGGATATTTATCTGGATCATTTATAATTCCAAAAATTTTTAATTTATTTAATAATAATTCATATTTTTGCTCCTTTCTTCTAGAATATATTAAAATACCTATTGCACAAATAGAACAACCACTAGTTAATTTAATAATTTCATCTTTATAATTTTTTAAATTTGATTTAGCTATAATTTGTAAAGTATTAGAACAAGATCCATCAAAAATATCAATAAAAGATATTCCATTTTTAGAATCTCTTTTGCTTCTTATCCATCCATAAACTTTTATTGTTTTTTTAATTTTTATTTTATTATAAAATATTTCTTTTATAGAAAAAATTTTCATTTTTATTTACCAAAAAGTATAAAGAAAAAATATATTAAAATTATAAATTAAAAAAATATAATTATAAACAAATTTATACATTATTAATAAAATAAATAAAAAAAATATAATTCTTTGATAATTTTTTAATAATTATTTAATTTTCTTTATTTTTTTTATAATTGATTTTTTAATTTTGTTTAAATTAAAAATTTTATTTTTCTCAAATTCTACTATATTTTTAGGAGCTTTTTTTATAAAATTTTTATTACTAAGTTTATTTTTTGAAATATTTATATTAAAATTTATTTTTTTTATTTTATCTATAAAATTTTTAATATCTAATACATTATTACATTGTTTTTTATAAATAATAATTATTTTCGCTTCTTTTAAAATTTTAACAAAATGATTTCTATAATCATATGTGTTTTCGACCAAAATTATTTTTTTTAAATTAGCCATTTTTTCTAAAAAATATATGTTTTTAAAAAAAATTTTTTTTAAAGAAATTTCATAAAATTTTATTGCAACGGAAATTTTTTTTGAAAAATTTATTTTTATTTTGTTTCTAATAGATCTAATATTTTTTAAAAATTTTTTTATAAAAGTTACATTATATAAAACGTTTTTATTTACAAGATTTTTTTTATAATTAGGAAATTTTTGTAATAAAATACTTTTAGAACAATTTTTTGTAAAACATTTTATTTTTTGCCATATTGATTCTGTTATAAATGGAATAATAGGATGAGAAGAAATTAATAATAATTCAAAGATTTTAATTAAATTATTTTTACAATATAATATATCTTTTTTAGAAAAAAATTTAAAAATTATTTTTAAAAATTCTAAATACCAATTACAAAAATTATTCCAAATAAAATTGTATAAAACTATAGAAGCTTTATCAAATCTAAAGTTGTCTATATAGTATCTATATTTTTTTATCATAATATTATATTTTGAAATTATCCAAATATCTATAATATTAAATTTTCTAAAAACCATGTCTTTATTTATTTCTTTTTTAGATATATTAGAAAATATAAAAACATTAATATTCCAAATTTTATTACAAAAACTTTTATATCCTTTTAATCTTTTCATATCCCAATTTATATTTCTAGTAGGAGAAGATAAAGAAACTAAAGTAAATCTTAAAGCATCAACTCCATAAGAATCTATTCCATTAGGAAAATTTTTTTTTGTTCTAATAAAAATATTATTTTTCATAGAACTTTTAAACATATATTTAGTTCTTTTTTTTAATAAATTTTTTAAAGAAATTCCATCTATTATATCAATTGGATCTATCACGTTTCCTTTAGATTTAGACATTTTATTTCCAATGTCATCTCGTATTAATCCTGTTATATAAACTTTTTTAAAAGGTATTTGAATAGGAAATTTTTTATTTCCTTTTAATAAAACTAAAGTTAACATTATCATTCTAGATATCCAAAAAAATATAATGTCAAAACCACTAACTAAAACATCAGTAGGATGAAACATTTTTAATAAATTATTTTTTTTAGGCCAACCCAAAGAAGAAAAAGACCATATAGCTGAAGAAAACCAAGTATCTAATACATCTTTATCTCTCTTTAAAAAAAAATTCTTTGGTAATAAATTTTTTTTTATAATTTCTTTTTTATTAATTCCTACATATATCTTACCAGCTTTATCATACCATACTGGTATTCTATGACCCCAAAATAATTGTCTTGATATACACCAATCATCTAAATTTTTCATCCAAGAAAAAAATACATTTTTATATTTTTCTGGAATAAATTTTATTAAATCATCTTTAACTAATTTTAATGCTTTTTTAGAAATTTTATTTACTTTTAAATACCATTGATCAGTTATTCTAGGTTCTATTAAAGAACCTGTTCTATCACCTACAAAAATTTTTATATTTGTATTAATTGTTTTATCTAATAAATTATTTTTTTTTAAAATTTTTATAATTTTTTTTCTTGCTATAAATTTATCTAAATTATGTAAAAATTTTGGAGAATTTTCTTTATGAACAATATTATTAAAATATATTGTAAATTTTTTACAAATATTTCCAGAATCAGTAAAAATGTTTATTATAGGTAATTTATTATTATAAGCTATTTTATAATCATTAAAATCATGAGCTGGAGTAATTTTGACGCACCCAGTACCCTTAAATTTCTTTATAGTTTTATCTGATATTATAGGAATAATTCTATTAACAATAGGAACTAAAACTTTTTTTCCTAAAAAGTTTTTATATCTAGAATCAGTTGGATTAACAGCAATAGCAACATCACCTAAAAGAGTTTCAGGTCTTGTTGTTGCAACTATTATATATTTTTTTTTATTTTTTATTTCATTATTATTTACAATATAATATTTTATATACCACATGAATCCTTTACATTTTTTTTTTTCTATTTCTATATCTGATATAACACTTTTGCAACTAAAATCCCAGTTTACTAAAGATTTTTTTTTATATATTAAATTTTTATTGTATAAAGATATAAAAGCAAATTTAACAGAATGGGACATATTTTTATCCATAGTAAAACAATTCCTTTTCCAATTTACTGAACTACCTAATCTTCTTATTTGAGAATAAATATTATTCTGCATTTTATCTTTCCATTTCCATATAACTCTTAAAAAATCTTTTTTAGAAAATTTTATCTTATTAGATTTATACTTTGAAAATAAATAATTTTTTACTATTATTTGAGTTGCTATTCCAGCATGATCAGTACCAGGTTGCCATAATATGTTTTTACCAATCATTTTATTATATCTTATTATAATATCCATTATAGTATGTTGAAATGCATGACCCATATGCAAATCTCCAGTAATATTTGGGGGAGGCATTACTATACAAAAATTATTTTTATTTTGTTTTTTATATTCAAAGTAACCATTTTTTTCCCAAAAATCATATAAAACTTTTTCTATTCTTTTATGATCATATATTTTTTTCATATTGTTTTTATTATAAAAATTAATTGTTTTTTAATTTAAAATATATATTTTAATAAAATTTTTTAATACTAAAACAAATTAAAATTATATCAAAAAAAAATATATATATTAAATAAAAATATATTTATAGAAATAAATATAACATATAAAAATTTTGTACTTTTAAAAATGATAATATTTTTTTTATATTACAAAAATAAAAAATATAATATATATTAAAAATATTAATAAATTTTATATTTAAAAAAAAATAATTTTAAAAATATTTATTAAAATATTATATATTATAAAAATAATAAAAAATAAAATATATAATTAAAAATTATTATATAAATATAAAAATAAAAATAAAATATATAAAAATAAAAAATTTTACACTAAAATACATAAAAATTAAAATCATATAAAAAATATATTATGAAAAATTCATTATATAAAAAAAGTTTATTATCTTTAAAAGACTTAAATAAATTAGAAATAAAAAAAATAATTAATTTAGCTAAAAAATTAAAATATTTAAAAAAAATAAAAAAAGAAAAATCATTTTTAAAAGGTAAAAAAATAATATCAATATTTGAACTAAATTCAACAAGAACTAGATGTGCATTCGAAATATCTGCTTTTAATCAAAAAGTAAATGTAACAAACTTAGATGTAAAAAACACTCATATGGGAAAAAAAGAATCTATAGAAGATACTATAAAAATATTTAACTTTATGTATGATGCTATACAATATAGAGGACCAAATCATAATATAATAAAAAAAATAAAAAAATATTCTAAAATACCTGTATGGAATGGTCTTACTAATAAATATCATCCTATACAAATATTATCAGATATATTTACAATTATAGAAAATTCTAAAAAAAATAAAAAATTATATAAAATTACTATTGCATATATAGGAGATTGTAAAAACAATATTGCAAAAACTATTTTAGAAGCTTCAAATATTTTAAAAATAAATGTAAATATGATATCTAATAAAAAATTTTTACCAAAAATTAAAAAAAAAAATAAGAAGATATTATGTACAGAAAATAAATATATAGGATTAAACAATGTAGATTTTATATATACTGATACATGGTTCTCTATGAATCAAAAAAATAATAAAATAAAAGAAAAAATAAAATTATTAAAAAAATATCAAATTAATAAAAATTTATTAAAAAAAACTAAAAATTGTAATACAAAAATTTTACATTGTATGCCTGCAATTCATAATAATAAAACAGAATTTTCTAAAAAAATTTTTAAAAAATATAAAATTAAAAATGGATTAGAAATAACTGACGAAGTTTTTAAATCTAAAAATAGTTTAGTTTTTGAACAAGCAGAAAATAAAATATATATAATACAAGCAATAATGATATTAAGTTTAAAAAAAAATATAAATTTTTTAAAATTTTAATTACATTTTTAATATATAATAAAAAAATATATAAAAAAAATAATATAAAATTTTTAATAAAATGAAAAATATTAAAAAAAATATTCCAAAAGAAATAGGTCCATATAGTTATATTTATGAATCAAAAGGAATTTTTATGATATCAGGTCAAATACCAATATCTACAAAAAACAAAAAAATTCCTAAAAACATATCTTTACAAACTAAAATAGTATTAAAAAACATAAAAAATATTATAAAATATAATAATTTAAAAATAAAAAATATAGCAAAAATTACAATTTTTATAACAAATATTAAAAATATAAAAATAATAAATAAAATATATAAAAAATTTTTTAAAAAATATACAAAAAAATTTCCTGCTAGAACATGTGTAGAAGTATCTAAACTACCTAAAAATTCTGATATAGAAATAGATGCAATAGCAATTAAATAAAATATGCCACGTAGTGGCATAATATTAAAAAATTTTAATTAAATCTTTTATTTCTTCTATTAATATTTTTTTTAAAAACATCTTTTTTAAAAAATTTACTTTTTAAATTTTTATTAAATGCATTGTTTTTAAATCCATGTATAAATCTAATATTAATTAATTTATTTAAAATTCTAGTATTTTTGAAATTTTCTAAAAAATTATTTTTTTTTGTCACATTTTTTGATATTTCTATAGTAGAATAAAAATCAAAAAGTTTTATATGTCCTATATTTTTACTACTAATATTACCTTCATTAGCTATAGCACCTACAATATGTCTTACTTCTACCCCGTCTCTTTTACCTACACTTATTTTGTATAAATTCATATTATAAACATTTTTTTTATATAATTTATTTGAATTTTTATCATAAAAATTTTCTTTAATTTTTCTATTTAAAAAAGTTTTTCTTAATTTATTCTCTTCTTTTATAACTAATGGTCTATCTTTTTGAGCTATTTTTAATAATATAGGTAATAATATATTAGAATCAATATTTTTTATTACGTCCATTTTTTTTAATATTTTTTTATATATATCTAAATCTTTACTATTTGATTCTTCTATAATTTTTTTACAAAAATTATTTAATCTAATTTTTTCTAAATATTTAGAATTAGGTAAATCTATTCTTAATATTTTAGTTTTTATAGATCTCTCTATATTATACAATAATCTTCTTTCTCTAGGTTCTACAAATAATAGAGCATTTCCTGATCTACCAGCTCTACCTGTTCTTCCTATCCTATGTATATATGATTCTACATCCATTGGAATATCATAATTAATAACTAAACTAATTCTATCTACATCTAAACCTCTTGCTGCAACATCCGTTGCAATTAATATATCTAATCTTCCATCTTTTAACTTTTCTAATGTTTTTTCTCTTATAGATTGATTCATATCTCCATTTAATGCAGAACTATTATAACCATTTTTTTCTAATACTTCAGAAACTTCTATAGTAGAATTTTTTGTTTTTACAAAAATTATAGTTGCAGAAAATTTTTCTGTTTCCAAAAATTTTATTAATGCATCAGTTTTTTTTCCATATATTATACAAAATTTTTGATTTATGTTAGGTCTATTTTGTATACTAGATTCTACTTTTATTTCTTTTGGAAATTTCATAAACCTTCTAGAAATTCTTCTAATTTCATTAGGCATAGTAGCAGAAAAAAGAGCAGTCTGATGATTTTTAGGAACATTAGACATTATATTTTCTACATCTTCTATAAAACCCATTCTAAGCATTTCATCAGCTTCATCTAAAACTAAACTTTTTAAATTTGAAAGATTTAAAGTACCCCTTTTAATATGATCTAATAATCTTCCTGGAGTGCCTACTATAATTTGAGGTCCTAATCTTAATATTTTTAATTGTAATTCATATCTTTGTCCTCCATATAATGCTAAAACATTTATTCCTGAAATATATTTAGAAAATATGGAAAAAGATTTTGACACTTGTATAGCTAATTCTCTAGTTGGAGTTAATACTAAAATTTGAGGCATTCTTAAATTTAGTTTTATATTATTTAATAAAGGTAAAGCAAAAGCAGCTGTTTTACCACTTCCTGTTTGTGCCATTCCTAATACATCTATTCCCTTTAATAAAAAAGGTATACATAATTTTTGAATTGGAGAAGGTATTGTATATTTTATTTCATTTAATGATTTTATTAAACAATCTTTTAATCCTAAAGAAGAAAATGTAAATTTATTATTAGTCATGCAATTTTATATGCCTTTTAATTTACAAATATTATTTATATTAACTAAAATAATAAATTTTATTTAAAACTATTTTAAAAATTTTAATAAGATTTAATTATTTTATCATAAATAATAAAATTTCGTATATAATTTATATGATTGAAATATATTAATTTTTTTTAATAATAAAAATATATTAATAAAAAATAATAATATTTATTATAATTTTTTAATCAAAAAATATTACTAAAATATACAAAATAAAATAAATATTATAAAAAAATGTTTTAATATCTTTTTAACTAAATTTTGCATCTTTTATACTTAGTCTCAATCTTCCATTTTTATCTATTTCTAAAACTTTTACTGAAACATTTTGATTTATATTTAAAAAATTAGAAACTTTATTAATTCTTTTATTAGAAATTTGTGATATATGAACTAAACCTTCTTTACCTGATCCTATAGATACAAATGCTCCAAATTCAACTATTTTTGTAATTTTTCCTGAATATATTTTTCCTACTTCTATTTCAGAAGTAATTTTTTTGATCTTCCTTATAGCATTTTTAGCTTGATCTTTTAAAGTAGAAGAAATTTTAACAGTTCCATCATCTTCTATTTCTATAGTAGTACCTGTTTCTTCAGTAAGCATTCTTATAACAGAACCTCCTTTTCCTATTACATCTTTTATTTTACCAGGATCAATTTTAATTGTATGAATTCTTGGAGCAAATATAGATATTTCTTTTTTAGGTACATTTATATGATTTGACATAATATTTAAAATTTTTAATCTAGCCAGTTTAGCCTTTTTCAAAGCTAGTTCAATTATTTCTATAGTTATTCCTTCTATTTTCATATCCATTTGTAAAGATGTTATTCCAACAAAACTTCCAGCTACTTTAAAATCCATATCTCCGAATCTATCTTCTTCTCCAGAAATATCCGATAATATTATATATTTATTACATTTTTTTATTAATCCCATAGCTATTCCTGCTATTGCAAATTTTATAGGAACTCCTGCATCCATTAAAGCAAGAGAAGCACCACAAACAGAAGCCATAGAAGAAGAACCATTAGATTCAGTAATTTCAGAAACTATTCTAATAGTATAAGGAAATTCTTTTATATTAGGCATAGAAGCAATTAAACTTTTTTTGGCTAATTTTCCATGCCCTATTTCTCTTCTTTTAGGAGATCCAGATAATCCTATTTCTCCAACAGAATAAGATGGAAAATTATAATGAAATAAAAAATTGTCTATTTTATCTCCTAAAAGTTCATCTAAATTTTGAGCATCTCTAGAAGTTCCTAAAGTAATAGAAACTAAAGATTGAGTTTGACCTCTAGTAAATAGAGATGATCCATGAACTCTAGGTAAAATTCCTGTTTTTATATATATTTTTCTTATTTCATCAAAATTTCTATTATCAATTCTATTAAATTTTTTTAGCATTATATTTCTAAAAATATGTTTTTCAACTAAATTTATAGAATTTTCTATTTCTATTTTATTATATTTTGAATATTTTAAATTAATAAAATTTACAATTTCATCTTTTAAAATATCAATTTTATCTTCTCTTTCTAATTTTGACTTTATTAAATAAGAACTAATAATTTTATTTTTATAAAGTTTTTTTATTTTATAAAATAATTTTTTTTTATGTGATAATACATTGCAATATATTTTTGGTTTTACAACTTTTTTAGAAAATAAAAAAATATTTTCAATAAGTTTTTTTTGATTATTATGTCCAAATAAAATAGCATTTAAAATTTCTTTTTCAGTTAGCATATTAGCTTCTGCTTCTACCATTAATATAGCATTTTTAGTTCCAGAAACTATTAAATCTAAATTACTAAATTTCATATCTTGAACTGTAGGATTTAAATAATATTTTTTATTTATGAAACCAACTCTAGCAACTCCTATAGGGCCAAAAAATGGAATTCCAGAAATATTTAAAGCAGCAGAAGCACCTATGATAGCAACTATATCTGGATTAATTTGAGGATTTACGGAAATAACAGTTGCTACAATTTGTATTTCATTTAATAAACCTTCTGGAAATAATGGTCTTATAGGTCTATCTATTAATCTTGCTGTTAATATTTCATTTTCGCTAGGTCTTCCTTCTCTCCTAAAAAAACCTCCAGGTATTCTTCCTGCAGCATATGTTCTTTCTTGATAATCTACTTTTAAAGGAAAAAAAATATTTTCTTCTTGAACCTTTTTGTTAAAAACAACTGTTACAAGAACTATAGTATCATCTATATTTGCAACTACCGCGGAAGTAGCTTGTTTTGCAATAATTCCTGTTTCTAAAATAACAGTATTATTACCATATTTAAATTTATGTTTTATATGATTTTGCAAAATAATTTCCTTAAAATATTATTATTAAAATTTATTGTAAAAAAAATATAAACATATAATATTTTTTATTAAATTAAAATAATTAATATTGATAAAAAAATAAAATTTAATAATATAAAAATTTTAAAAATATAAAATTTAACATATTTTTATATAAGGGCTTTTTACAGCCCTAAAAATAGTTAAAAATTATTATCTTCTTATAGAAAGTTTTTTAATTACATATTTATATCTAGATAATGATTTTTTTTTTAAATAATTTAAAAGTTTTCTTCTTTTAGAAACCATACATAATAATCCTCTTTTACTACTATGATCTTTTTTATTCGAATCAAAATGAACTTTTAAATTTTTAATTCTAAATGTTATTAATGCAATTTGTACTTCCGTAGAACCACTATCATTAACATTTTTGCCAAAATTTAAAAATATTTCTGAATTTATTTTATTTTTTTTCATTATAAATATTCCTAAAAAATTTATATATATAAAATTACTTTGTTAAAAACATTTTTTTAAAATTTTAGATATTTTGCTTCCTTCTGACAATGAATTATCATAATAAAATTTTAATCTAGGAACCGTTCTTAATATTATTCTTTTACAAAGTAATTTAATTATATATCTTTTATAACTATTTAATATTTTTATAATATTTTTAATACTTTTATAATTAAAAATATTTAAAATAGTAAAAAATATTTTTGCATATTTTAAATCTTTAGAAATTTCTACGTCTGAAATTGTTACTAAAAAATTAATTCTTTTATCATTTATATAAAAAGATAAAATGTTAGATATTTCTTTTCTAATAATAGTAGAAATTCTACATTTTCTATTAAAATCTAAAATCATAATTTTCTCTAAAATTTTTAATATAAAAATAAATATTATAATATTTTTCTTATAAAAACTTCTAAAATATCTTTTATTTTTATTTTATTAAAATTTTTTATAATAATTCCACATTCTAAACCTTTTTTAGCTTTTTTTATATCATGTTTAAAATGCTTTATAGAATCTATTTTACTTTTAAATATAATTTTTTTATTTCTTATTATATTTACATCTAAATTACATTTTATAAATCCTTTTGTTACTATACACCCAGCAACATTGATAGAATTAGAAACTTTAAAAACATTTTTTACATTAGCTAAACCACAAGAAAAATTTTCTATATTGGATTTTAATTTTTTTTTCTTTAATAATTCTATTTCATTTAATAAATTATATATTATTGAATGATATCTTATATCTAATTTATTTAATAAAATTATTTTTTTAGCTATTTTATTAGGATAAACATTAAAAGCTAAAATTATTGATTTAGAAGTCATAGCTAAAGAAACATCTGATTCATTTATAGATCCAACACCAAAACTTATTATTTTTATAATAAAATTTTTATTAGACATATTAAATATTTTATTGTAAATAGCTTCTAAAGATCCTTGAGAATCAGCCTTTATTAACAAATTTATGTCACTAAAATTTTTTGTTTTTATATTTTCTAAAAAATTATCTGATTCAATTTTTTTTTCTGTATTAAACTTTTTCTGTTTATTTTTATTTTTTCTATAAAAAACTAATTCTTTAGATTTCTTTTCATTTTTTGTAACTACAAAACAACTACCAGAAATAGGTATTCCTGATAAACCTAATATTCTAACTGGAATAGAAGGTGTAACAAAATTTAAAGAATTCCCAAATTCATCATTAATAGCTTTAACTTTTCCACATTCTAAATCACATATAATAAAATCTCCTATTTTTAATGTACCTTCTTTAACTATTATAACAGATATTATTCCTCTGTTTTTATCTAAAAAAGATTCTATAACAACACCTTTAGCTTTACATTCATAAAATGTTTTTAATTCTAAAATTTCTGTTTGCAAAAAAATAGCATCTAATAAAGAATTTATACCTTTTTTAAACTTAGCTGATACAAGAACAAAAATATTTTCACCACCTAAATCTTCAGAAACTATATCATATTTCATTAATTCATTTTTAATAAAATCTATATTTTTATCTACTTTATCTATTTTATTTATTGCTATTATCATTGGAACATTTGAAATTTTAGCATGTTCTATAGCTTCTATAGTTTGAGGCATTACTCCATCATCTGCTGCAACTACTAAAACTATTAAATCAGTTATTTTAGCTCCTCTAGATCTCATATTTGAAAAAACTTCATGTCCAGGTGTATCTAAAAAAACTATATTTCTATTTTTTATTTTAGTATTATATACAGATATATTTTGAGTTATTCCTCCAAATTCTTTATCTTTTATATTACTAGATATAATACAATCTAAAATTGAAGTTTTTCCATGGTCTACATGACCCATTATAGTTACTATAGGAGGTCTATTTTTCATTTTTAAATTATTTAAACATTGTTTCTTTTCAAAAAAATCTATCATTTTAGTATTTTTTTTTTCTATTACTTTATATCCTAATAATTTTGATATTTTTTTAGCATCTTTAAAATTTAAAAAATTATTATTTATTTTTATTCCTAACTTATATATTTTTTTATATATATTTTTTATTTTTATTCCTAATAATCTAGAAAATTTTATTAAAGAAATATTTTTATTTATAATTATATTTTTATTTATAATATTTTTAGGCTTTATAAAAGATTGTTTTATAAATTTTATTTTTTCATTTTTTAAAATATTTTTTTTATTTATAATATTATTTTTTTTTAATATGTCTAAACTAGATCTTTTATTAAAATTTTTATTTTTTACTGAAGATATATTGTTAAAAACGTTTTTTTTAAAAAATTTTTTATTTTTTGAAACTTCTTTTAAATTATTTATATTATCATTTTTATTTTTATTTTTTATAAAAATAGATTTTTTAAATTTATTAGAAAAATTATTTTTTACAAAAAATTTTTTATCTTTAATATTTTTATTTTCTAAAACGTTTTTCTTTAAAAAAGATTTTTTATTAATTTTATTTTTCATATTTTGTTTTTCCAGTAAAATTATTATATATATATTAAATTTATAAAAATTTTATAATTTAATTACTTTATTAATTTTTTATTAAATAAATTTTATTTTTATTTTATTATTTTTTTTTTAAAAAATATTTTACAAATTTTGTTTTTCATATAAAATATAATTTTTTATATTATATAAAAATTATTTTGTTTTTTTATTTAATAAAAAAAAATAATTATATAAATTTATATATTTTTTTAAAATAATTTTTTAAAAATAAATTATAATATTTATATAAAATTAAAAATTTATATAAAATTAATTATAATTTTTTATGTTTTTTTTTTAATTCAGACAATGTCATGACATTAAGATCCCAACCACTTAATTGAGAAGCTAATTTTACATTTTGTCCATTTCTTCCTATTGCTTGAGCTAAATTTATAGATTCTACAGCTATATCCATAGTATGATTATTTTTATTAACTATTATAGAAGATACATTTGCTGGAGACATAGAATTTATTACAAATTTTATTTCATTAGAATCCCATAAAACTATATCTATTCTTTCTCCACATAATTCACTAGAAACTGCTTGAACTCTAGAACCTCTCATACCAACACATGCTCCTACTGGATCTATTCTTTTATCATTAGATTTTACAGCTACTTTAGCTCTGGAACCTGGATCTCTCGCTGTAGCTTTTATTTTTATTAAACCTTCACCTATTTCTGGAACTTCTATTTTAAAAAGTTCCACTAACATTTCAGATTTGGATCTACTAATAAATAACTGAGCTACTTTGGATTCAGTGTGTATATAATATAACAATCCTCTTACTCTATCTCCTAATCTAAAATTTTCCCTAGGAAGTAGATCTTTTTTCATTATTACTGCATCTGCATTATTACCTAAATCTAAAAAAATACAATCTCTATTAATTTTTTTTACTATACCAGTAACAATTTCATTAATATTTTTTCTAAATTTATTAATTATCATACATTTTTCTGCTTCTCTAACTTTTTGAACCATTATTTGTTTAGCAGTTTGAGTAGTAATCCTATCAAAAACAATAGAACTTATTTCATCTTCTATATATTCTTTTAATTTTACATTTTTATTATCAAATTTTGCGGCTTCTAAAGTAATTTCTTTAGTAGGAAATTTAACCTTATTAACAATAATCCATCTTCTAAAAGTTTTAAAACTACCATATTTTCTATCTATTTTAACTATAACATCAATTTCTTTATTATATTTTTTCTTAGTAGCAGCAGACAAAGCAAATTCTAAAGCTTCAAATATTTTTTCTCTAGGTAATTGTTTTTCATTAGAAACAGATTCTACAACAGATAAAATTTCTTTATTCATCAATAAAATCCTTTAATTTTTAAACATATTAAAAACAAATTTTATATAATATTTTTTTTAAAAATAATGTTTATAAAATTTGTTTTTAATATAAAATTAAAACAAAAATAAAAAACCCCGAGAAGTACGGGGTTAAAAATATTTTAAAAAAAAAATAAAATTTAATATTAAAATGTGTTTTAAACTATTTTTAAAATTTAAAAAAAAATTAATATTATTTTTTATACCAAGAACGGGATTCGAACCCGTAAACCTATAAAAAGGCACTATTAACTCAAAATAGCGTGTATACCATTTTCACCATCTTGGTAAAAAAAACAAAAAATATTAAAAAATAAAATTTTATTTTTTTAATAATTTTAAAACATATAATTTTATTTAAAATATATAATTATTTTTTTAATGTAATTAAATTACATAAAATTAAATTAATAAAGAAAAAAAATAATGACAAAATAGATATAACTTTATTAGTTAAATTGTTTTTTAAAACATTAAAAAAAAATAATTTATTTTTATCTTTTATATTATAAAAATCATTTATTTCTAACATTTTTCCTTTTTGTGTTAAAATCATAAAATTTATAGAAATCGAAACAATAATGAAAAACGTAAAAAAGATAACATACATAATCACCTTAATAATTTATTATTAAAAAATTATATAAATATAATTGAAACATTTATAAAAAAAATCAATAAAAAATATTAAAATATAAAGTTTTTATATAAAAATATAAAATAATAAATTTTATATTTTATATAAATTATAGTACAAACAAAATTATTTAACATATTTTAATAAAATATATAGAAGTTTTGTAAATAATATATTATATATATGCTATTTTTTTTTATCAATTTTAGAATTTATATTTTCTCTAACATTTCTTCTATTCATCAAATCGTCTATTTGAAAAAGCTCAATTGTTTCATATTTAATTAAAGCATCTTTCATTGCATGCAGAATGTCTATATTATCTTTTAAAATTTTAAAAGCTCTATTATAATTAGATTCTATTAATGTCTTTATTTCTTTATCAATTATTCTAATAGTATTATTAGATATGTTAGAAGAAATAGATATATTTTTTCCTAAAAATATTTCTTCTTTTTCTTTAGTATATAATATAGGTCCTAATTTTTTTGAAAATCCCCATTTAGTTACCATATTTCTAGCTATATTAGTAGCCATTTTTATATCTTGAGATGCTCCAGTAGAAATATTTTTAGATCCATAAATTATTTCTTCAGCTAATCTGCCTCCATATAACGTAGATATTTTACTTTCTAATTTTTGTTTACTAACACTTATTTGATCATCTGTAGGTAAAAAAAATGTTGCACCTAAAGACATTCCTCTTGGGATTATAGTTACTTTATAAGCTGGATCATGATCTGGAACCAATCTTCCTACTATTGTATGACCTGCTTCATGATATGCTGTACATTCTTTTTGTTTTTCAGTCATTATCATAGATTTTCTTTCTGTACCCATAATTATCTTGTCTTTAGACATTTCAAATTCTAACATAGATATTCTGTCTTTATTTAATCTAGCTGAAAGTAAAGCTGCTTCATTAACTAAATTTGCTAAATCTGCTCCTGAAAAACCAGGAGTTCCTCTAGCTAAAATAGAAGTTGATATATTTTTTTTAACAAGAACATTTTTAATATGAACTTTTAATATTTGTTTTCTACCTTTAACATCAGGTAAAGAAACTACAACTCTTCTATCAAATCTTCCTGGTCTCAATAAAGCTGGATCCAAAACATCTGGCCTATTAGTTGCTGCTATTAATATAATTCCTTGATTTTCTTCAAATCCATCCATTTCTACAAGTATTTGATTTAAAGTTTGTTCTCTTTCATCATGACCTCCACCTAAACCTGTTCCTCTTTGTCTTCCAACAGCATCTATTTCATCTATAAATATTATACATGGAGAAAATTTTCTCGCATTTTCAAACATATCTCTAACTCTAGAAGCACCAACTCCAACAAACATTTCAACAAAATCTGAACCAGAAATAGTAAAAAAAGGAACTTTAGCTTCTCCAGCAACAGCTTTAGCTAATAAAGTTTTTCCAGTTCCTGGAGGTCCTATTAATAAAATTCCTTTTGGAATTTTTCCTCCTAATTTTTTAAATTTTTTTGGTTTTTTTAAATATTCAACTAGTTCTTTAACTTCTTCTTTAGCTTCATCGCATCCAGCAACATCAGAAAAAGTAGTTTTTATTTTATTTTCTGGAAGCATTTTTGATTTATCTTTTCCAAATGACATTGCTCCTTTACCTCCAGATTGGAGCTGTCTAACAAAAAAAATCCATATTCCTATTAACAAAAACATAGGAAGCCAAGATATTATTAAAGAAGTAAAAAATCCTGGTGAAATTGGAGATTTACCAAATATTTTTATATTTTTTAATAATAAAATATCTAATAATTTTTGGTCATTAATTGGTATAGTAGTATAATATTTATTATTATCTTTACTTATTATTTCTATCTGTCTTCCATCAATTGTAACTTCAGATATTTTATTTTTATTTACTTCTGATAAAAAAGCAGTATAAGATATTCTATTATTAAAAGAATTTCTAGCAGTAAAACTTTGAAAAACAGACATAAACATAACAGATATAAACAACCAAATAATTATATTTTTAGCTGAATCACTCAAAGAATTAACCTCATATAACAACTATTATAAAAAATTATCTTATTGTTCCTTTTCCTACAATAAACAATTCTCTAGAACTATTATAAGAAGATTTCAATTTATAAATTTTTACATTTATAAAAAAATCTTTTAAAATTTTTATATATTTATTTAAATATGTTCCCTCAAATGCCTTAACTATATAAATTCCATTTTTTAAAAAAATTTTTTTACATATTTTAAAAGATAAATTTAATAAATTTATTATATTGCAATTATCAACACACTTATTTCCACTAATATTAGGTGACATATCAGACATTAATACATCAATATTATATATACTAATTTTTTTTAAAAAAAGTTTTAAAAATTTTTTATTTAATAAATTTCCTTTATAAAAAATTATATTATTCGTAAATTTCATGTTATTTATATCACATGATATTATATTACCTTTATTTTTAATATATTTAGAAGCATATTTTGACCATCCTCCTGGAGAAGATCCTAAATCTATAATATTCATATTATTTTTAAATATATTACTTTTTAAATTTATTTCATGTATTTTAAACCAAGATCTAGAAACTAATTTTTTTTCTTTAGAAATTAAAACATTTTTATTTATTGAATTTCTTTTTAACCAAATTTTAGAACTTTTAGAAAATTTTTTATATTTCATAAAAATTTTTGTAATATTATATATGTTCTACATTTAAAATTTTATATTTTATTTTTCCATTAGGAGTTTTTATAGAAGATGTTTCTCCTACATATTTTCCTATTAAACCTCTAGATATAGGTGATTTTATAGAAATTAATTTGTTTTTAAAATTAGATTCATCTTCACCTACAATTTTATATGTAAAAAACTTTTTAGACAAAATGTTTAAAATAGTTACAGTTACTCCAAAAACTACTTTTTTTTTATTAGGTACTTTTGTTATATCTATAACATTTAGATTAGATAATTTATTTTCTATTTCTTTAATTCTTCCTTCACAAAAACTTTGTTCTTCTCTAGCAGCATGATATTCAGCATTTTCTTTTAAATCTCCATGTTCTCTTGCTCTTTTAATATTATTTATAATTTTTTTTCTTTTAACATTTTTAAGATCATTTAATTCATATTTAAGTTTTTTAAATCCTAAAATAGTTATAGGTATTTTTTTAACCAAACTAAAACCTCAATTTTTTTATTAATTTTTAATATTTAAAAATAACAATAAATTTATATATTTTAATTATATCAAATTATTAATTATTTGTTAAATAACTAATTATGTAAATAACAAATAAAATGTTTAAAAAATTTATTTAAAAGTATATAATATAAAATTTTTAATAATTGTATAAAAATAATATAAAAAAATAAATTTTATAATATAAAAATTATTAATAAAAACTTTTTTAAAAAATATATTATATTAAAAAAATATCTTATAATTTTATGAAACATTAATAATAATAAAATACAAAATGAAAATAGAAAAAATAAAAAACATACTAAAAAAAAATATAGATTTTTATAAAATAAAAATTAGAAAAGAAAATGATAATATAGAAATAGTAGCAATAAGTAATATTTTTATAAATAAAACAGATTTACAAAGACAACAAATAATATATAAGTCAATATATAATTTAATTATAAAAAAAAAAATACATGCTGTTACAATCTATACATATTCTATTAAAGAATGGAAAAAAATAAATAATTTAAAGTAAAAATATATTTTTAATAATATATTTTATAAAAAAATATTTTTATAAATATATATAATATAAAATATAAAATTTTTATATAACAAAATTTTTAATAAATATTTTTAAACAGTTTTATAAAATAATTATTTAAATTTTATTTTTTATTATTATAAAAATAATAAAATAGGAAAATATATGAAAGCAATATTTATAATAAATAAAAATCAATATATGGCAAATATTGGTGACAAAATTAACATAGAAAAATTAAATTTAAAAATAGGAGAAACAATTATATCTGATAAAGTTTTAATGATATGTAAAAATGAAAATTCAATTATAGGAAAACCATTTTTAAAAAAAGAATATGTTTCAGCAAAAATTTGTTCTCATAATAAAAAAAAAAAAATAAATATAATAAAATTTAAAAGAAGAAAACATTATAAAAAAAGACAAGGTCATAGACAAAAATATACTATAATAAAAATAATAAAAATTAGTAATAATAAAGGAATATAAAAATGGCTCATAAAAAAGCTGGTGGTTCAACTAGAAATGGCAGAGATTCTAATTCAAAAAGATTAGGTATGAAAAAATTTGGAGGCGAATTTGTAAAACCTGGAAATATAATTGTAAGACAAAGAGGTACAAAATTTCATCCAGGAAAAAATGTTGGATGCGGTAGAGATCATACCTTATTTGCACTTAAAAAAGGAAAAATATATTTTAAAAAAAAAGGAATTAAAAAAAAAAAATATATAAATATAATTTAATAAAATAAAATTTTAAAAATAAGAAAATATTAAAATCTAAAAATATCTTTCAAATAAAAGATATTTTCTTATAAAGAGAAATAAATGAAATTTTTTGATGAAATTTTAATCTATGTAAAATCAGGAAATGGAGGAAATGGATGCACAAGTTTTAGAAGAGAAAAATTTGTTCCTAAAGGAGGACCAGATGGTGGAGATGGTGGAGATGGCGGAAATGTATGGATAAAATCTGATTTTAACATAAATACATTAGTGAAATATAATTTTAAAAAAATTTTTAAAGCAGAAAATGGATATAATGGAAAAAAAAAAAAATGCTCTGGAAAAAAAGGAAAAGATATTTATATAAATGTACCATTGGGAACAAAAATAATAGACATAAAAAAAAAAAAAATATTAATAGATATTACTAAAAAAAAACAAAAATTTCTTCTTATAAAAGGAGGCAAAAAGGGATTAGGAAATTATAGATTTAAATCTTCTACTAACAGATCTCCATTAAAACATACTAAAGGAAAAAAAGGTAAAAAACTAAAAATTAAATTACAATTAACAATTCTTGCTGAAGTTGGTACATTAGGCTTGCCAAATTCAGGAAAATCTACATTGGTAAGAAATATATCAAATTCTAAAACAAAAATAGGAACATATCCATTTACTACTATATATCCTAATTTAGGAGTATTTTTTAAAAATAAAAAAAAATATTTTACAATAGCAGATTTACCAGGAATAATTTATGGGGCATCGAATGGAATAGGATTGGGTATACAATTTTTAAAACATTTAGAAAGATGTAAAATATTACTTCATATAGTAGATTTTTCTTTAAAAAAAAATTCTAATATTATAAACAATATAAATGTTATAAAAAATGAAATAAAAAAATATAATAAAAATATATTACATAAACCAATATGGATTGTATTAAATAAAATAGATAAAATAGATTATAAAAAAAAAATTAATATAATAAACTTAAAAAATAAAATAAAAGAAAAATTATTTTTTATATCAGCTAAATATAAAAAAGGAACTAATAAACTTTGCAAAAATATTATAAAATTTTTAAAAAAAAAATAAAATAAAAATATATTAAAAAAGTTTAAAACCCGAGTATACATAAAATTATACCGGGTTATAAAAACAATATTAATTTTATTATCGTTTAGAAAATTGAGGTCTTTTTCTAGACTTTCTAAAACCAAATTTTTTTCTTTCTACTTTTCTGGAATCTCTAGTAACAAATCCAAATTTTTTTAATTTAGATTTAAAAATATTATCATATTCTATTAAAGATTTAGTAATTCCCTGTCTTATTGCATTAGCTTGACTAGAAATTCCTCCTCCTTTAACAGTAATAAAAAAATTAAATTTATTATTTAAATTTAAAATTAAAATAGGTTGTAATACTATAGAACAAAGAGAATTAGTTTTAAAATAATCATTTATATTCTTTTTATTTATAAAAATTTCTCCATTCCCAGTTTTTAAAAACACTCTAGCTGAAGAAGTTTTTCTTCTTCCAGTTCCATAGTTTTTAGTTTTCATAATTAATTATATAAAATTTCCAATTAAATTTTTAACAATTTTGGTTTTTGAGAAATGTGCCTTAACGTTTCTCCTGAATAAACCTTTAATTTTTTCATAATTAATTTTCTAAGAGAATTTTTTGGTAACATTCCTCTTATAGCATTTATTATTACTTTTTCAGGATTTTTTAAAATCATTTCTTTTAAAGAAATTTTTTTTAAACCTCCCACATATCCAGTATGTCTATAATAAATTTTATTTTTCATTTTTTTTCCAGTAACTGATATTTTTTCAGCATTAAATATAATTATATAATCTCCATTATTTATATTATTAGAATAATTAGACTTATGTTTTCCCATTAAATATTTAGAAACTGTAGATGCTAATCGTCCTAATATTTTTTTTTTAGCATTTACATAAAACCATTCTTTTTTATTTATATTTTTTATTAAAAAACTTTTCATTTTGAAAAAAATACCTATATAATACTATCATTAATAAGAATTTTAAAAATATTTATTATATAATAAATTATTAATATAATACTATATTAAAGTAAAATAATATAAACTATTAAAATAAAAATTATCTTATATTTTTTAAATATTATAATTTTATATTAAAATTCTAATTTATTTTTTTTATAAAATAAGAGCAAAAATTTTTATGAATTCAGAAATAAATCTTTTAAATTTTAGAAAAAAAATTAATAAAATAGATAAAAAAATAATTAATTTATTGTTTGAAAGAAATAATATTTCTAAAAAAATTGCAAAAATAAAAATATGTATTAAAAAAAACATAAAAGATAAAAATAGAGAAAAAGAAATTTTATTAAATATATATAATAAATCTAAAAAATATAATATTTCTAAAAAATATATAAAAAAAATTTTTAGAACTATAATAAAATATTCTATAAAAATACAAAAAAAAATATTTGGAAAATTAATAACAAAAAAAATATCACTATTAGGACCTAAAGGATCATATTCATATTATGCTTTAAAAAAATATTGTAAAAAAAAAAATATATATAAAAAAAAACTTAAATATACAAATTTTAAAAATGTAGAAAAATATGTAAAAGAAAAAAAAACAGAAATTGCAATATTACCTATAGAAAATTCAAATACAGGTAAAATAAATGAAATATATGATATTTTAGAGAAAACTAAATTATTTATTGTAGAAATGATATATTTAAAAATTAATCATTGCTTATTTTCAAAAAAAAATATTAAAATAAAAAAAATAAAAACTATATATACTCATATACAACCATTTTTACAGTGTGAAAAATTTATAAAGAAATTTTATAAAGAAAGTAATATAAAATTTATGAAAAGTACATCGTTTGCTATAAAAAAAATAATTAATAAACAAGATAATAATGTAGCAGCTATAGGGAACAAAAAAAATATAAATTTATTTAAATTAAAAATTTTAAAAAAAAATATAAATGATGAAAAAAAAAATTTTACTAAATTTATAATTTTAAAAAAAAAAAATGTAGAATTAAAAAATAAAAAAAATATATTGTTAATAAGATTTTCTTATAAAAATAATAAATTTCCAAATAAAATTTTTTATATTTTATATAAAAATAAAATAGAAATAAAAACAGTTATATGTAATAAATCAAAAATAAAAAACTATAAAAATATATATTTTATTGAACTAATAAATAATAGTTATTTAATAAAAAATATAAATTTTATATTAAAAAAAATGCTAAAAATATCAAAAAATATAAAAATAATAGGAAATTATAAAAATAAAAATTTAATTTAATATTTTATACTAAATATAAAAAATATTAAATAAATTTTTTTACTTAACGAAGTTTATATTAAGAGAAAAGAATGTTTAAAAATATAAAAGAAAATTTTAAAAAAATTATAGAAAAAATATCTGGATCAGGAATAATTACAGAAAAAAATATAAAAGAAACCATAAGAGAAATAAGAAAATCTTTTTTAGAATCAGATGTTCCAATTAAAATAATCAAAATTTTTATAGAAAAAATAAAAAAAAAAGCTATAGGAAAAAAAATAAACAAAAGTTTTACACCAGGTCAAGAATTAATAAATATTATACAAAAAGAAATGATTTCAGAATTTGGAGAAAATCCTAATTTTATAAATTTATCCACAAAAATTCCAGCTATTATATTAATAGTGGGATTACAAGGAATGGGTAAAACCACTAGTGTAGTAAAAATTGCAAATTTTATAAAAAATAAATATAAAAAAAAAGTTGGTACATTTTCTTTAGATATAAAAAGACCTGCAGCAATAGAACAACTTAAATTTTTATCAAAATTAGCAAAAATAGATTTTTTAGATGTTCATAATAAAAAAAAATATAATAAAATATTAAAATTTGGAATAGAAGAAGCAAAAAAAAAAATGTATGATTGTATAGTTGTAGACACAGCTGGTAGATTACATATAAATAAAAAAATGATGAATGATTTAAAAAATTTTCAAAAATTTTTAAATCCTATAGAAACTTTATTAGTATGTGATGCTATGATAGGTCAAGATTCTATAAAAATAATAAAAACTTTTAAAAAATATGTAAAAATAACAGGAATAGTATTAACTAAAACAGATAGTGATGCAAGATGTGGTATTGCTCTTTCAGCTAATATAATAACAAAAAAACCAATAAAATTTTTATGTAATGGAGAAAAAATAGATAAAATAAAAATATTTGATCCTAAACAAATAGTTAATAAAATAATAGGAATGGAAGATGTAACATCTTTAATAAAAAAAATAAATCTTAAAATAAAAAAAGATAAATATATTTCGAATAAAAATAAAATAAATAAAAATAATACTTTTAATTTAAATAATTTTTTAGAACAAATTGATCAATTAAATAAGATAGGAGGAATAGAAAAAATAATAGATAAGATACCTTTTAAATATGTAAAAAAAAATGAAAAATTAAAAAATTTAAATAATTCTTTAGTAAAAAATTTTAAAACAATAATACTTTCTATGACCAAAGAAGAAAGAAAAAATCCTAAAATAATAAAAGGATCAAGAAAAAAAAGAATAGCTTTAGGATCTGGATCAACAGTTCAACAAGTTAATATATTATTACAAAAATTTAATAATGTAAAAAAAATGATGAAAAAAATAAAAAGAAATGGTATAAAGAATTTTTTTAAAAACTTTTTTACAAAGAAAATTTTTTAAAAAAATAGGAAAAAATATAATATGATAAAAATAAGACTTTCAAGAAAAGGATCTAAAAAAAAACCATTTTATAAAATTATAGTTTCTGATGTAAGATTTCCTCAAAACGGTAGATTTATAGAAAAAATAGGACATTATAATCCTATAAATAAAAATTTAAAAAAAAATTTTTATATTTCAGAAGAAAGAACAAAATTTTGGTTAAAAAGAGGTGCTATATTTTCAAAAAGAGTAAAAAGTATAATAAAGAAAAATAAATTATGCTTATAACTGGTAAAATAATAAAATCATATGGAATTTTAGGTTGGTTAGAAATAGTTTCTTTTACAGAAAATAAAGAAACAATATTTAAATATTCTCCATTATATATATATATAAATAAAAAATATGAAGTTATAAAAATAGAAAAATGGAAAAAAAATAAAAAAAAAATATTAATAAAAATATTTGATATAACAAATAGAACAAAATCACAAAAATTTGTTAAAAAAAATATATTTATAAAAAATTCTTCCTTACCTAAATTAGGTAACAATGAATATTATTGGAAAGACATAATAAAATGTAAAATATTTAATGAAGAAAACATATATTTAGGAAAAATAAACAAAATTATAGATATAAAAACATATGATATATTAGTAATAAAAACAAATAAAAAACAAATTAAAAAAAAAGAAATTTTAATACCATTTATAATTAAAAAATATATAAAAAATGTAGATTTATATAAAAAAAAAATAATAATAAAAAACTATTCACATTTTGTTTAAAATAGTATATGAAAAAAAAAAATAATACTATAATAAATATTATAACAATATTTCCAAAAATGTTTAAGTCTATATTAAAATATGGAATAATAAAAAAATCAATAAAATCTAAAATATTAAAAATAAAATGTTGGAATCCAAGAAAATTTACAAATAAAAAAAATAAAAATATAGATGATAAACCTTATGGTGGAGGTCCTGGAATGATAATGAATCCATATCCACTATATAAAACTATAAAACATATAAAATCATTATATAAAAAAAAAAATATAAAAACTATTTATTTGTCTCCTCAAGGAAAAAAAATAAATAAAAAAAATATATTAAATATATTAAAATGTAATAAACTAATATTAGTTTGTGGAAGATATGAAGGAATAGACGAAAGAATAATATTAAAAGAAATAGATGAAGAAATATCAATAGGAGATTATGTTTTATCTGGAGGAGAAATACCATCAATGGTATTAATAGAATGCATTATTAGATTTATACCTGGAATTTTAAAAAAAAAATGTATTAAAGAAGATTCATTTTTTAATGGATTATTAGACTATCCTAACTATACTAAACCAAAAAAATTTAAAGGCATGAAAGTTCCTAAAGTTTTATTGTCAGGAAATCATAAAAATATAAAACTATGGAAAATTAAAGAATCATTAAAAACAACTTTAATAAAAAGACCAGATTTGTTTAAAAAAAAACTTAAAAAAAATAAAAAAAAAATTTTAAATATATTTAAAGAAAAATATAAAAAATAATATTAAATAAAAATAAGATGAAAAGTTGTGAAAAAAATTATAGAGAAAATAGAAAATAAAAATATACTAAAAAAAATACCAAAATTTAGATCAGGTGATACTATTAATGTACAAAGTTGGATATTAGAAGGAGAAAAAAAAAGAATACAAAATTTTGAAGGAATAGTTATTTATATAAGAAATAGAGGATTTAGATCATCATTTTGTGTTAGAAAAATATCAAATGGAGAAGGAATAGAAAAAGTTTTTAAAAAATATTCTCCTATAATAAAAAATATAGAAATAAAAAAATATGGAAAAGTAAAAAAGTCTAAATTATATTACATAAGAAAATTACATGGAAAATCTTATAAAATAAAAGAAAGAAAAATTAAAAAAAAAATTAAATAAATTTTTAATTTAAAAAATCATGCAGTAAATCTGCATGATATAAACATTTTATAATAAAATTTTATATATTATTAAAATAATAAATTAATTTTACATTTTTTTATATTATTTTTATAAAAATTCTAAAACTATATATATTAGTTAAAATAATATATTATTAATATTATTTTATATAAAAATTTCTTATAAAAAAAAATATTTTTATGAAAAAAAAAACAGTTTTATTAATAAATGGTCCTAATTTAAATTTATTGGGAAAAAGAGAAACTAAAATATATGGAAAAACTACTTTAAAAAAATTAGTAAAAAAACTAAAAAAAAAAGCAAATGTTTTTAAAATTAATTTAAAAACATTTCAATCTAATTCTGAATCTAAATTAATTGAAAAAATTCAAATATCAAAAAATTTAGTAAAATATATTATAATAAATGCATCAGCATATACACATACTAGTATAGCATTAAGAGATGCTTTATTATCGGTTAAAATTCCATTCATAGAAGTACATATATCTAATATATATTCTAGAGAAAATTTTAGAGCAAATTCATGGTTATCTGATATTTCTTCTGGAATAATATGTGGATTAGGAACAAAAGGATATTTTTTAGCATTAGATGCAATAAATGAAAAAATAATAAAAAATAAAAATAATTGTTAAAATTTAAAAAATATATAAAAAATTTTTGCACTTTTCTTTTTTTTTATTATTAGAAAAGTGCAATATTATTAAAATTTATTTTTTAAAACTTTTATTAATTTTTTAATATCTTTTGGAAGATCAGAACAAAATTTTAATACTTTTTTTTTTTTAGGATGTTTAAATTTTATCATTATTGAATGTAATGCTTGTCTAGGAAATTTTTTTATATAATTAAAACAATCTTTTTTTAAAAAATGTATATTTCTATTGTCAAAATATTTTTTATCTCCTATTATTGGATGATTAATATGTAAAAAATGTACCCTTATCTGATGTGTTCTACCAGTTTTCAATTTTATTCTAAGATGTGTACAATTAGAAAATCTATTAATAACTTTATAATAAGTAACTGCTTTTTTTCCATATTTATTAACACACATTTTAGTTTTAAAAAATTTATGACGTTTTATAGGCGCTGAAATATATCCATTACAAAATATATTTCCTAATACAATAGCTTCATATTCTCTAATTATTTCTCTTTTTTTTATTAATTTTAAAAGTTTATTATAAGAAAACAAATTTTTTGCTAAAACTAATAGTCCTGTAGTATCTTTATCAAGTCTGTGAACTATTCCTGCTCTAGGAATATTTTTAGATTCTTTGAAATAGTGTAATATAGCATTTAATATAGTTCCAGATTTATTACCATTACCAGGATGCATTACAATGTTATCTTTTTTATTTATTATAGCTATATATTTATCTATATATATAAAATTTAAATAAATATTTTCTGGCAAAAATATTTTTTTTTTATAAGATTTTTCTATAAACATTACTATAGAATAATTAATTCTTTTACTAGGTTTTTTACAAATAATTCCATTTAAAAAAACTCTTCCATTAATAAAAAAACGTTTAATTTTAGATCTAGAATATTTAGGATTTTTTTTTTGTAAAATAATGTCTATTCTACATTTTTTTTTAAAATTAATTAAAAATACATTTTTTGTACCAATTTTATAATTCATAAAAAATATTGTAGTAATAATAAAAAAAAAATTTAAAATTATTTTTTAAAAATGAAAATATATAAACTATTTTTTTTATAATTATTTTTAAAAAATTTAATAAAAATAAAGATTCTAAAAATAATATAATTAAATATAAAAAATACCATAAGTAAAACATAAAATATTATAATCAATACAATTTTTAATATTTTTAAAATAAAATATATATTAAAATTAAATTATAAATATAAATTATATATTAAAAAAATATAAAAAAAATAATAAAATGAAAATAAAATCTTATAAAATAAAAAAAATGTTTTTAAATTTCTTTAAAAAACGTGGTCATAAAATACTTAAAGGTGGACCAATAATACCTAAAAAAGATAAAACATTACTTTTTACAAATGCTGGAATGAATCAATTTAAAGAATATTTTTTAGGAAAAAAAAATATAAAATATAATAAAATTGTCACATCACAAAAATGTATTAGAACAGGAGGAAAACATAATGATATAAAACAAGTAGGTATTACTTCATGTCATCATACATTATTTGAAATGTTAGGAAATTTTAGTTTTGGTAGTTATTCTAAAAAAAAAGCAATTTTATATGCATGGAAATTATTAACTAATAAAAAATATTTTAATTTAAAAAAAAAAAAATTATTTGTAACAGTAAATTATGAAGATTTAGAAACTTATAATATATGGTTAAACATAATAAAAATATCAAAAAAAAATATAAAAATATCAAAAAAAAATAGTTTTGAAAATTTTTGGGAAATGGGAAAAACTGGACCATGTGGCCCTTCCACAGAAATATTTTATAAAAAATGTTATATAAAAAATAAAAAAAAAATAAAATATTTTGTAGAAATATGGAATATAGTTTTTATACAATATAATAAAATTAAAAAAAATAAATTTATAAAATTAAATAATTTATATATAGATACAGGAATGGGATTAGAGAGAATCGCTCATATATTACAAAATAAAAAATCTACTTATGAAATAGACATTTTTAAAAACATTAGAAAAAAAATAATTAAAATAAGTAAATCTAAAAAAATATATGAAAAATCTGTTAATATAATTTTGGATCATATTAGAACTGTATATTTTATAATGTTAGAAGGTATAATGCCATCTAATAAACATCAAGGATATATATTAAGAAAAATAATTAGAAGAATAATAATTCATGGAAATAATTTAAATATAAAAACTCCATTTTTATATATTTTAATAAAAAAAGTTTTAAAAAAAAATAAAAATAAAATATATAATAAAAAAATAAAACAAATTTTAAAAAATGAAGAAAAAAATTTTAAAAATACTATTAAAACAGGATTTTTATATTTGAAAAAAAGAATATTAGAAAAAAATATAAATGAAAAAACAGTTTTTTATCTATATGATACATTAGGTCTTCCTATAAATATAACTATATATGAATGTAAAAAACATAATATAAAAATAAATAAAAAAAAAATATTGAAAATAATAGAAAAACAAAAAAAAATAAATAAAAAAAATAATAAATTCAAAGAAAAATATAAAAATTATATTTTAAATTTAAATAAAACAAAATTTTTAGGATATAAATTAAAAAAAATAAATAGTAAAATTATAGATATATATATAAATGAAGAAAGAAAAAATATAATAAGAAAAAAAGAAAAAGGTGAAATTATACTAAAAAAAACAACTTTTTTTGGAAAATCATCTGGACAAATTGGAGATTCAGGAAAAATATATAACAAAAATTCTACATTTATAGTAAAAAATACAAAAAAAATAAACAATACAATAGTTCATATAGGAAAAGTAATAAAAGGAAATTTTTCAATACAAGATAAAGTAAAAACAAAAATAGATTATAAAAAAAGATTAAATATACAATCAAATCATACTTCAACTCATCTTCTTCATAAAACTTTAAAAAAAATTTTAGGAAAAAAAATACATCAAGAAGGTTCAAATATTAAAAAAAAATATTTTACATTTGATTTTTCATATAATAAAAAAATTTTAGAAGAAGAAATTTACAAAATAGAAAAAATAATAAATAAAGAAATACAAAAAAACAATGCCATAAAAATAAAAATTGTAAGTTTAGAAAAATATAAAAAAATTTATAAAAAAAATAAATTAGAAAAAAAAAAATATGAAAATGTAAGAATAGTAAAAATAGGAAATTTTTCTTTAGAACCATGTTCAGGAACTCACGTTAAAAATACAGGAGAAATAGGAATATTTAAAATTTTTAAAATATACAAAATATCAAACAAAAATTATAGAATAAAAGCTTTAACAAAAAATTATGCATTAAAAGAAATATGTAAAAATGAAAAAATAATAAATAATATATCAGTAAAAAAAAAAATAAAAAAAGAAAATATATTAAAATATATTAATTCAATAAATGAAAAAAATAAATTACTAGAAAAAAAAATGTTTTTATTAGAAGAAAAATTATTAAATAAAAAAATAAAAAAAACATTAAAAAATATATTAAAAATAAATAAATATTCTATAGTAATAAAATTTTTATATAATCAAAATAATATATTAATAAGAAAATTTATAGATAATTTAGAAAAAATAAATAATAAAATAATAACAATAATAGCAAATATAAAAAATAAAAATATATCTATAATTGTTAAAATCTCAAAAAATATATCAAAAAAAATAAATGCTAAAAAAATATTAAAAATAATAAATTTAAAAACTAATGGAACTGGTGGAGGTAAAATAAAATTAGCTCAAGGAGGAAATAAAAATATAAATTTAACAAAAAAAATATTAAAAAATATAAATGTTTGGTTTCCATATAAATAAAAATAAAAAAAATTAAAAATATAAAAATATTTTAATATAAATAAAAATGTTATATTAAATATAAAAAGGGAAAAATATGCTTATACTAACTCGAAGAATAGGAGAAACTTTAGTAATAGGTGATGAAATTACAGTAACTGTATTAGGAATAAAAGGAAATCAAGTAAGAGTTGGTATAAATGCTCCAAAAAATATATCTGTACATAGAGAAGAAATATACGAAAGAATACAGTCAGAAAAAAAAATAGTTAAATAAATACTACGTCTTGCTTACAATTAAGGCAAGACGGAGTTTTAACTTTTATTAAAAAACAATTGACTTAATGAACAAAAAAAGTACAATCTAATTTGTAATAAAAAAAAAATATTTGGTGAGATGACCGAGAGGCTTAAGGTATTCCCCTGCTAAGGGAACATACATAATAAATGTATCGAGGGTTCGAATCCCTCTCTCACCTATTTTTAGGTTAAAAAAAAATAATATTTTTTCTAACATAAAATATAATATCTTAATATATTATTATAAAAATAAGCATCCGTAGCTTATTAGGATATAGCACTCGGCTACGAACCGAGAGGTTGAAGGTTCGAATCCTTCCGGATGCAATAAAAATATTTATAAATTTTATAATTTAAAATATTTTTTTTATAAATTATTATTTTAAAATTCTAAAAAATATGGAGCAAAAATTTGATATTAAAACATTTTTGTAACTTAAAGTGGATAAAAAAAAATAGAAAAATATTTAAAAAAATTTATAGAGGCATAGAAAGAGAATCTATAAGAATAGATGAAAATGGAAATTTTTCTAAAAAATTGCATCCTAAAAAATTAGGATCTTCATTAACACATAAATGGATAACTACTGATTTTTCAGAAAATTTAATAGAATTTGTTAGTCCTAAAACAAAAAACATTAATGAATTAAAAAAATTTTTAAAAGATATTTATATATATACAATAAAAAATTTAAATAAAGAAATGTTATGGCCTTTAAGTATTCCTCCTTATTATCCAAAAAATGAAAAAATAATAAAAATAGCAAAATATGGAAATTCTATTATAGGAAAAAAAAAAGAACTATATAGAATAGGATTAAAAAATAGATATGGAACTTACAAAAATATAATATCTGGAATACACTATAACTTTTCTTTTTCTTCAAAATTTTGGAAAAAGTATATAAATAAAAAAAAAATAAATAAAAATATGATTTCAAAAGGATATATGCATATAATAAGAAATTATTATAGATTTGGTTATTTTATATCATATGTATTTGGAGCTTCACCATATATTTCAAAAAAAATTAAAACAAAAAATAAAATAAAAATAAATAAATATTATCTTAAAGAAAAAGAAGATATATTATTTTCAAAATGGTCTACTTCATTAAGAAATAGCAAATTTGGAAATTATAACAATATAAAAAAAAAAATAAATATAAAATTTAATTCTTTATCAGAATATATAAAAAAAGTAAAAAAAGCATTAAATACAAAAGATAAAGATTTTAAAAAAATAAAAAATAAAAAACAACAAATAAATGATAATATAATACAATTAGAAAATGAATTATATATTCAAATAAGACCTAAACAAAATACTAAAAAAAATGAAACTCAATTAAATGCTTTAGAAAAAAGAGGAATAAAATATATAGAAATAAGATCATTAGATATAAATCCATTTTCTAATATAGGAATAAAAAAATATCAAATTTTTTTCTTAGATTTATTTTTAATTTGGTGTATATCAAAAAAATCTCCATATATAAAAAAATGTGAAATGAAAAAAATAAATAAAAATTGGGAAAACATATGTATAAAAGGAAAAAAACCTGGACAAAAAATATATATAAACAATAAGAAAAAAACGTTCATAAAAATTAGTTTAAAAATATTAAAAAAAATAAAAAAAATTGCAAAAATATTAGATTCAAATACAAATTCAAAAGAATATGAAAAAGCTTGTAATAAAGTAAAAAAAATCTTAAAAAATAAAAAACTAACATATTCTTCAAAAATACTTAATAATATAAAAAAAAGTAATATAAAAACATTTGGATTAAAAATATCTAAAAAATACTTAAAAAACAATATAGAAAAAAAAATAAAAAATAAAAATAAAATGAAATTTATAAAAGAAAAAATTATATCAATAAAAAAAAAAAAAATAATAGAAAAAATATAAAACATTAAAAATAATATGTTTTTATAAAAATATTATTTTTTTATTTCTTCTATTTTATTTTTATGAGAAATTAAAGCAACATCTGCTTTTCTAATAGAAAATATTCCTACAGTAACCACTCCGGGTATATTATTAATTTTTTTTTCTATTTTTACAGGATCTTTTAAAAAAAGGTTATATACGTCTATAATAATATTATTATAATCAGTAAAAAAATTTTTTCTTAATACTGGATAACCACCCAACTCAATTATTTTTTTTTTTACAAAAGAATAAGAAATAGAAATAATTTCTATAGGAACTGGATTATTTTTTCCTAAAATACTTACTTTTTTAGTAAAATCCGCTATACAAACAAAAGTTTTTGACATACCTGCTAAAATTTTTTCTCCTGTAAGAGCTCCTCCTCCTCCTTTTATCATTTGCATATTATCATTTATTTCATCAGTGCCATCTATATAAATTTCTATATTATCTATTTCTCTAGAATCAAATATTTTTATATTATATTTTTTTAAATAAAAACTAGAAATTTTAGAACTAGAAACAACACCTCTTATAAAATTAGAAACTTTTTTTAATTGCTTTATAAAAGTTATAACAGTACTACCTGTCCCTATTCCTAAAATAGAATCTTTAGTAATATATTTTAATGCAGCAATAGAAGACATCTTTTTTAATTTTTTTATATTCATAAAAATAGTCTTACAAGAAAAACGTTAAAAAATTGAAAATATAAAAATATAAAAAACTGGGGCACCTGGATTCGAACCAGGGATCCCGGTATCAAAAACCGATGCCTTAACCACTTGGCTATACCCCAAAAAACAAAATTTTATAAATAAAATACGGAGAGCGAGATTTGAACTCGCATGCTTTAAAAGCGTCAGAACCTAAATCTGATGCGTATACCTATTCCGCCATCTCCGCAAATATTATAAAATTGATATATATTTTATTTAAAAATAAAAATTTAGCTATGATGGGAATTGAACCCATGACCTCAGCGTTATGAGTGCTGTGCTCTAACCATCTGAGCTACATAGCTTTATAATTATTAATAAAAACAGTTTAAAATTAAAATATACTAAATTATAAAAAAATTATCAACAAATTTTAAAAATGTTTTAAAAAATAAAAATAATTTTATACTTAATTATTATATAATTAATAAAAATTGTAATAAAAATTGTAAAAAAAAATGAAAAATAATAATAAAAATATAAATACAAATTTTATATATAAAATAATTGAAAAAGATATGTTTAAAAATAATTCATTAAATGTTAAAACAAGATTTCCTCCAGAACCAAATGGTCATCTTCACATAGGTCATGCAAAATCAATTTTTATAAATTTTAATATATCAAAAAAATATTCAGGAAAATGCAATCTTAGATTTGATGATACAAATCCATTAAAAGAAAAAAAAAAATATATAAATTCAATAAAAAAAGATATAAAATGGTTAGGATTTAAATATAGTAAAAATATAAAATATGCATCTAATTATTTTGAAATATTTTATAAATATGCAATGATATTAATAAAAAAAGGATTAGCATATATAGACAAATTAAATAAAAAAGAAATAAAAAAATATAGAGGAAATTTAACAAAAAAAGGTAAAAATAGTCCATTTAGAAATAGAAAAATTAAAAAAAATATAAATTTATTTAAAAAAATGAAAAATGGATATTTCGAAGATGGAAGTATGTGTTTAAGAGCTAAAATAAATATGAAATCAAAAATAATTATAATGAGAGATCCAGTATTATATAGAATTATAAAAACTAAAAAACATCATCAAACAAAAAAAAAATGGTGTATATATCCTACATATGATTTCGCACATTGTATATCAGATTATATAGAAAAAATAACTCATTCTATTTGTACTACAGAATTTACAGACAATAAAATTTTATATAATTGGATATTAAAAAATATAGAAGTTAAAAATAAACCTAAACAATATGAATTTGCTAGATTAAATATTGAAAATAACATTCTTTCAAAAAGAAAAATACAAATATTAATTAAAAATAATATAATAAAAAATTGGTCAGATCCTAGACTATTAACAATATCTGGATTAAGAAAAAGAGGATATACTCCTGTATCAATAATGAATTTTTGTAATTATATAGGAATAACTAAAAAAGAAAATTTTATACAAATGTCTTATTTAGAACATTTTATAAAAAAAGATTTAGAAAATAAAGTAAAAAGAGCTATGGCTGTATTAAATCCTATAAAAGTTATAATATATAATTTACCAAAAAATTATAAAAAAATAATAAAAATACCAAATCATCCTAAAATAAAAAAATTTGGAACACAAAAAATTATACTTAGGAAAAAAATATATATAGAAAAAAAAGATTTTGAAGAAACATCAAAAAATAAAAAAAAACTTTTTATAAATGGAAAAGTAAAATTAAGATATTCATATTTTATAAAAGCAAAAAAAATAAAAAAAAATAAATTAAATAAAATAGAAAAAATTTATTGTAAATATTACAAAAAAATAACTAATAAAAAAAATAAAAAAAAAAAAAAAATTGCAATAATACATTGGATATCTATAAAAGATTCTATTAAAACAAAATTTAAAATATATAAAAATTTATTTAAAACTAAATATCCTGAAAAGAAAAAAAATATGATACAATATATAGATAAAAATTCAAAAAAAGTTAAAATAGGTTTTTCACAAAAAGATATATTATCTAAAATTTTAAAAAATTATATACAATTTGAAAGAATAGGATATTTTATGTTAAACAATTTAAAAAAACATAAAAATATTACTTTTACATGTATAACAAAATTAAAAAAATAATACAATTTTTTAAAACATTTTAAAAACTATTTAAAACTAAAAATTATAAAAAATAAAAATGTCAAAAATAAAAAAAATATTTGCAAGAGAAATAATAGATTCTAGAGGATATCCTACAATAGAATCTGAAGTATATTTAGAAGATGGATCTTTTGGAAAATCAAGTGTTCCATCAGGAGCTTCTACAGGATCTAAAGAAGCATTAGAACTAAGAGATAACGATAAAAAATATTTTTTTGGAAACGGAGTATTAACAGCAGTTAAAAATGTTAATAATATAATATCAAAAATATTAAAAAATAAAAATGCAAAAGAACAAGAAAAAATTGATGAAATAATGATAAAAGAAGATGGTACAAAAAATAAATCTAATTTAGGATCAAATTCAATACTTTCTGTATCATTAGCTATAGCAAAAGCATACTCAAAATATAAAAAAATTAATTTATATGAATATATATATAAATTATCTGATCAAAAAGAAAAAATAATAGTTCCAAGACCTATGATAAATATAATAAATGGTGGAAAACATTCTAATAATAATTTAGATATACAAGAATTTATGATACAACCTTCAAAAAATATATCAATAAAAAAATCTATAAGAATGGGATGTGAAGTTTTTCATTCACTATACAATATATTAAAAAAAAATAATATTAGTGTATCAGTAGGAGATGAAGGAGGTTTTGCGCCAAACTTGAAAAATAATGAAGAATCTTTTAAATTAATAGAAAAATCAATTAAAAATACAAAATATAAATTAGGAAAAGACATAAATATTGCTATAGATTGTGCTGGTTCAGAATTATACAACAAATTTACAAAAAAATATGAAATAAAAAGTGAAAAAAAATTTTTAAATTATAAAGAATTTACAAAATATTTAAAAAAAATGTCTGAGAAATATTTTATAAAATCTATAGAAGATGGATTAGAAGAAAATGACTGGAAAGGTTTTATATATCAAACAAAAAAAATTGGAAATGATATACAAATAGTTGGAGATGACTTGTTTGTAACTAATCCATTAATATTAAAAAAAGGAATTTTAAAAAAAGCTGCTAATGCCATTTTAATAAAATTAAATCAAATAGGAACTTTAACAGAAACATTAAAAACTATTAACTTAGCAAAAAAACATAAATATAACACAATTATTTCTCATAGATCTGGAGAAACAGAAGATACTTTTATATCTGATCTATCTATAGGGACTATATCAGGACAAATAAAAACAGGGTCTATGTCTAGATCAGAAAGAACTTGTAAATATAATAGATTAATTAGAATAGAAGAACAATTAATAAAACAAAACTATAAAATTAAGATATAAAAAACAAATAAAAATATTTTTATAAAAAAATGAAAAATAAAACTTTTATAATAGATGGCACCTATTATATGTATAAATATTATTTTGCAATACCAATGTTAAGAAACAATTTTGGAAAACCAACAAATATAATATATGGATTTATTAACATGATAAATATAATTTATAAAAAATATAATCCAAATAATATAATATTTGTATTTGATTCTAAAAAAAAAAATTTTAGAAAAAAAATATTTAAAAAATATAAAAAAAATAGATCTATTATGCCAAAAGAAATTATAGATCAAATAAAACCATTAAACTTTTTAATAAAAAATTTAGGAATACCTATAGTAAGTATACCATTAATAGAAGCAGATGATACAATTGGAATATTATCAAAAATAGAAAACAAAAAAAAAAATTATGTATTTATATTAACTAATGACAAAGACATATATCAAATAATAAATTCAAAAACATTTATTTTAGAAAATTTCTATAAAATAATAGGAAAAAATGAAGTAAAAGAAAAATACAAAATATTTCCAAAAAATATACCAGATTATTTATCATTAGTAGGAGATAAATCTGATAATATACCTGGAGTTCCATGTATAGGAAAAAAAACAGCACAAATACTTATAAAAAAATATAAAAATTTAAAAAATATATATAAAAATATAGAAGAAATAAAATATTTAAATATAAAAAACAAAATAAAAATAATAAAAAATTTAAAAGAAAAAAAAAAAGAAACAATATTTTCATTAAAACTTACTAGATTAAATTTAAATTTTAAAATAAAAAATAAACTTAAAAATTTAAAATTAAAAAATCCAAATATAAAAAAATTAAATATATTTTTTAAAGAAAACAATTTTAAAAATAAAATAATATTTAAAAATATAACTTTTTAAAAAATAATAAATATAAAATAATTTTTTAAAAAAATATTTTTTATTAAAATAATTTAAAATAATTTAAAAAAAAATATATAATAACTAAATTTTTATTATAAAAATATGAAAAAAATAAAAAATATAGCAGTAATAGCTCATGTAGATCATGGAAAAACAACATTAATAGATAAATTATTGAGATCATCTATACAATATAAAGAAAAAAATAATAAAGAAGATAGAATAATGGATTCTAATCTTTTAGAAAAAGAAAGAGGAATTACTATATTATCAAAACATGCATCTATATTTTGGAAAGAATATAAAATAAATATAGTAGACACTCCAGGACATGCAGATTTTGGAGGAGAAGTAGAAAGAATAATGTCAATGGTAGATTCTGTACTATTAATAGTAGATTCTTTAGAAGGACCTATGCCACAAACAAGATTTGTTACAAAAAAATCTTTTTTATATAATTTAAATCCTATAGTAGTAATAAACAAAATAGATAGAAAAAATTCTAGACCAGAATGGGTTTTAAATAAAATATTTGACTTATTTATAAATCTGGATGCAACAGAAACACAATTAGATTTTCCTATAGTATATACTTCTGCATCATTAGGAACATCAGGAACAGATATAAAAAAAATAAAAAATAATATGATACCTTTAATAGAAACTATAATAAATCATACTCCAACTATAAAAATTAAAAAAAATGAAAATCTAAAATTACAAATATCTCAAATAGATTATGATAATTACTTAGGAAATATAGGAATAGGAAAAATAAAATCTGGAAAAATAAAAAAAAATCAAAATGTTATTATAAAAAATAATAAAAACAAAAATAAAATAGGAAAAATAAATAAAATATTACATTATTGTGGTTTAGAAAAAAAAGAAATAAAAAAATCTAATGCAGGAGAAATAGTTTTAATATCTGGATTAGAAAATATAGAAATATCTGATACTATATGTGATAAAAAAGATACTAAACCATTTCCTGATTTGTCAATAGATAAACCAACAGTAAAAATATTTTTATCAGTAAATACATCTCCTGTTGCAGGAAAAGAAGGAAAATATTTAACTTCTAGACAAATATTAAATAGATTAAAACAAGAAAAATCTAAAAATGTTTCTTTAGAAATAAATTATAAAAATGATTCAAATACATTTTGTATATCTGGTAGAGGAGAACTACATTTATCTATTTTAATAGAAACTATGAGAAGAGAAGGATTTGAAATGGAATTATCTAGACCTAAAATAATTTTTAAGAAAATAAAAGAAAAAATATATGAACCATATGAAAATTTAATTATTGATATAGAAAAACAACATCAAGGAAATGTAATGAAGTTTATTGGAGAAAGAAAAGGAAATTTAAAAAATATAATTGTAAGTAATGAAAAAAATAGAATATGTTTAGATTATAATATTTCTAGCAGAGCATTAATAGGATTTAGATCTGAATTTAACAATATAACATCAGGAACTGGAATATTTTATTCTTCATTTGATAAATATGACATAAAAAAAACATATAAAGTAGGACAAAGAAAAAATGGAGTTTTAATATCTAACAAAGGAGGAAAAGCATTAGGATTTTCATTATTTTCTCTACAAGAAAGAGGAAAACTATTTGTTTCTCATGGAGAAGAAGTATATGAAGGCCAAATAATAGGAATAAATAATAGAAAAAATGATTTAACTGTAAATTGTTTATCTGGAAAAAAATTAACAAATATGAGAGCATCTGGAACAGATGAAGCAATAAATTTAATAAATCCAATAAACATAACATTAGAAAAAGCATTTAATTTTATAAATGATGATGAATTAATAGAAGTTACACCAAAAAAAATAAGAATAAGAAAAAAATATTTAAAAGAAAATGAAAGAAAAAAATATAAAAAAATAAAATAAATTTATTTATTAATTAAATTGTTTATTAATTTATAATATTTATATTTATTATGAATAGTTTTTAATCTTTCAGATTTTACTATTATCTCTATATTTTTTAATGTTTTATAAAAATTATCATTAATTATTAAATAATCATATTTTTTATAATTTTTTATTTCTTTAGAAAAATTTTTCATTCTATTAATTATACTTGTTGTGCTGTCTTGATTTCTAAATTTTAATCTTTTTATTATTTCTTTTTTAGAAGGTGGTAATATAAAAATACTTTTAGAAAATTTAATTTTTTTTTTTATTTGATTAGCACCTTTATAATCAATATCTAAAAATATATCTTTACCTATAGAAATATTTTTATATATTTGATCAATACTAGTACCATAATAATTATTAAAAACTTTTGCATACTCTATAAATCTTTTTTTTTTTATCATATTTTTAAATATAGTTTTAGAAACAAAATTATAATGTATTTTATCTATTTCTTTTTTTCTTTTTGATCTAGTAGTATAAGAAATAGATAAAAATATATTGTTTAATATATTTTTATTAACAAAATTTTGTAATAAACTAGATTTTCCTGTACCACTTGGTGCAGAGAAAATAAAACATGTACCATAATTTTTATTATTTTTCATATAATTTATATTTATATATAAAAATTTTTTATAAAAAATATACTTTTTTTAATATTTTCTATTTTAAACAAAATACTTTTATTAACAGAATTATTTAAAATACATTGAACTAAAACAAAATTATTTATTTTTATAGAAAATAAAACTATACCAAAAAAAATATAATCATTATTAACAAATTTAAATATTCTAGATCCTATTTTTGGTATTTTTTTTGAAATACCATATAACAAAAATATTTTTTTTTTATTAAA